>CAYZYM010000019.1:0-3627 GCA_964482595.1 uncultured bacterium
AACTTCTTAACAGATTTCTTTAAATCAGAGATATCTCTTCTAGTTCTACGCTTTTCTTTGTCAAAGTTATCTTCTAAGCCTTCAAGATCACGTTCGACATTTTTAATTTTCTTACCTAAATCGCGT
Organism: uncultured bacterium; assembly: GCA_964482595.1. Taxonomy (GTDB): domain Bacteria; phylum Fidelibacterota; class Marinisomatia; order Marinisomatales; family Marinisomataceae; genus Marinisoma. Next base: position 127 of record CAYZYM010000019.1, read on the forward strand.
TCAACTCTTTTAATCTCATAAGCTAAATCATCTATAAGATTTCCAAGTGAGTCTGCTTTAGTATAAATTAATTTTGTATTTGCAAGAATCATTTGTCTTCCTTCAGCAATCTTTTTTCCTTGACCAATATTATCAAGTTCGACATTTTTAACTCTTGTTCTAAATTCTGTATTTACTTGATCAACGTGCTGTTCACGATCTTCTTGCAATCTTTCCATTTCAGCCATAGCAACATTATATTGAAATAAAGAACCTGCAACAGCGGCAGCAAGAAATAAAACAACAACGCTTAATACTTTTTCTGTGTTTGATAACATATATTATCCCTTTCTTTTTTTGAGACAATTGAAACTAATCAATGAAAATTCAATATGAAAACTTTTTTTTATTAATTTGGAATTTTTCCAATTCGAGATAATCTCGGCATATAATTGTCCAAATTAATTGAAAACCATGTAACAAGTGGTTGTCCAAGAATATGACTTCTTGGAACAAAACCCCAAAATCGTGAATCTTCACTGTTATCTCTATTGTCTCCCATCATCCAAAAATAATCTTGTTTTAATGTATATGTATTTACTTCATTAATGGATTTACCATTAATGTATAAATACTGTATAAATTCTTCTGTAATCATTGGAGACCACGGCGTTATCAGTGCAGCGTCTTCGCTTGGCACATAATCCCTATAAACACTTTTATCTCCAGTTCTTCGATAAATATCTCTTGGGCTCATATTGGTAAAAGTCAATGTATTGTCCTGATAAATAAGTTCTACCTTGTTTCCCTCATACAACAATAATGGTAGAATTAATTTCCAATTCATGTTTTGATCTAGAGTGAAAGTGTCTCCTTTTTGTGGAACAGTAATTTCAGGATATTGATCCTTATTCCCTTCTACTCCAAGGAATATATCTGGATCAACAATTGCTTTTGAAAATTCTTTTGCAATAAATTTTCCGCCTTCTGGCAATGGAACAATTTCTCCATTTACATAAGTATCTTGATTGTCAATCTTGATTGAATCACCCGCAATTGCAATACAGCGTTTGACATATTTATATACTGGATCTCTAGGATATTCAAACACTACCACATCTCCTCTTTCAACTTCTTTAAACGCTGGAAAACGATATTCAGGCAAAAAAGTTGGAATACTAATAGCGCTAAAAGGAATCCATATTTTCTCTGGCACTTTCATTCCATATATATAACGACTTCCAATTAAGAAGTCGCCTTTTAGGATATTTTCTTCCATGCTACTTGTTGGAACAATATAAGCTTCTACTACTGTTTCTTTTAAAAACAAGATAATAAGAATAAGGGCCAATAATGATTTTACTTCTGCTATGAATCGATTCATTTGCTCACCATGCTTGAAATAGGTTCAAATGTTTGACGATGTATTTTTGTAAAAGAAAATTTTTTTAGAGCTGTACGATGTTTTGTTGTTCCATAGCCTTTATTATTTAGAAAATCATACATAGGGTAAATATAGTGAAATGAACGCATAATTTCATCTCTCGTAACTTTTGCAATAATCGAAGCTGCCATAATAGATGGGATTTTTTGATCTCCTTTAACAATTCCTTCATTTGGAATAGGGATATCTAATGAAAATCCATCGACCATTACTTTATCTGGTTTTTTTGATAACTCATTAATTGCATCTATCATCGCATGTTCAGATGCAACCTTAATATTGTAATCATCAATATAATTACTCCATTTAATGCCCACCGCAATAGATAGTGCATCACTCATTATATCATTATACAAAGCTTGTCGTTTTAGTTCCGATATTTTTTTAGAATCATTCAACCCTTTAATATCGTTTTTTAAGATTACAGCAGCTGCAACTACAGGGCCAGCTAACGCTCCCCTACCTACTTCATCTACTCCGGCAATTAACATGGAAATAAAATTAATAATAAAATTCATGTTTACTTTTAAAAATATTTTTTAAAATGTTGCCATGTCAAAACAAAAATACGCTTTAATAGTATTTGGAATTATCGGATTTGTTCTTTTGTTTGCTGGGGTGCATTTTTATGATAGCGTTTGGTCATTTCCAGGAAACCTATTAGGCGAAGATTTTCTAAAAAGTTTCCCAATTGCAAGTATACCTCTCATGGTGTTTGCTTTATTGGGAACTGGAATTTATATGACATTCAAATTAGGATTTCCTCAATTAAAGCATATATTACATGGAATAAGAGTAACACGAGGAGATTATGATGATGTTGAAGATGAAGGAGATTTAAATCATTTTAAAGCTCTTTCTACAGCCTTAGCAGCAACAGTTGGAATTGGAAACATCGCTGGAGTTGCTATTGCAATTTATTACGGTGGTCCTGGAGCATTATTTTGGATGTGGATTACAGCATTTTTTGGTACTGCATTAAAATATTCAGAATGTACACTTGCACTACAATATCGTGAAACTGATTCAGTTGGTAATACTGCTGGTGGTCCAATGTATACTATTGAAAACGGTTTAGGTCCTAAATGGAGATGGCTTGCTGTAGCTTTTGCATGTTTTGCTATTATTTGTTCATTTTTTACAGGTAATGCAATACAATCCTTTACCTTAACTGATCAACTCTATAGCCAATTTCTTCCTTTATTAGGATCAGAAAATTGGTTAATGAGCAAATCTATTGTTGTTGAAGGCATTTTTGAACCTTCTATATTTCAAATAATTCTTGGTATTATGATAGCATCGATTGTAGGAATGGTTATTTTAGGAGGAATTAAACGTATTGGCAATGTAACTGGATACTTAGTTCCAATTATGGCTACTATCTATGTTTTTGCTGCCTTATTTATCATTTTGAGTAACTATGAGAAGGTAGGACAATCATTTGGAACTATCTTTAAAATGGCATTTAACCCTCCAGCAGAGATTGCTGGCATAAGCGCAGGTGCTTTTATTGCGTTTTTGAATACAATGATGATGGGTGTAAAACGAGGTTTATTTTCTAGTGAAGCAGGACAAGGATCTGCTGCAATTGCTCACTCTACAGCAAAAACAAAATACTCTGTTAGAGAAGGTGTTGTTGCTCTTTTAGAGCCTTATATTGACACAATCATCATATGCACTTTAACTGGCCTAGTAATTATGGTGACTGATTCATGGCACTATACACAATTCTATGGGCAAAGAATTGATACTGCTATTACAGAAGATATGTGGATGAACAGCAGTGTATTAACCAGTCATGCATTCGGACAAGGCAGTCTTTTTGGAGATAAAATTGTAACATTAGCTGTGGTGCTTTTTGCAATATCTACTGCAATTAGCTGGTCATTTTATGGTGACAGAGCAACAGAATATCTATTTGGAACTAAAGCTATCCCATTCTACCGCTATTGTTATGTGTTTATGGTATTTGTTGGGTCTGTGTTAATGCTTGAACCTGTATGGATTTTTGGAGATGCTGCGCTTGGATTTATGACTTTTCCTAACTTGATTGCAATTATCTTACTTAGCACAAAACT
>CAYZYM010000020.1:0-2401 GCA_964482595.1 uncultured bacterium
ATTGGAGCAGCAACTGCAAAACAATTTCTTTCTATGGGAGCAAAAGTCATACTAGTTGCGAGAAACAAGCAAAAGATGGAAGAAATTTTCGGTGACTATGACTCTAGCAAGTATCGTATTTATCCTTTTGATTTAAATGACTTAGATAAAATCAATGCATTTGTATTAGAAATTATTCAAAAAGAAGGACCAGTTGATATCGTGTTTAATAATGCTGGAATTAGCCAATTTGGATATTTTGAAGATTCGAATCTTGCAGTATTAGAAAAGATCATGAAATTAGATTATTTTTCTGTTGTTGCATTCACTAAAGCAATCCTTCCTCATATGATTGAAAAAAAATCAGGACATATTGTAACCAATAGCAGTGTTGCTGGTTTAATACCCTCTAGAAACCGCACAGCATATTCTTCAGCAAAATTTGCTTTACATGGATTCTTCGATAGCTTACGTCCCGAAGTTGCAAGGCATAATATTCATATTACACTAATTGCTCCTGGAAAAGTCCAAACAGAGATTGGTAAAAATGCATTAACAGAGACAGGTGATCCATATGGAAAAGATGATCGTGGTCATGCGGTTGGTTTATCTGCAGACGCTGCAGCAAAAAAAATTATTTCTGCTATTAAAAGAAAAAAAAGACAGGCCATTATTGCGAAATGGAATGATATTGCTTGGTTAGGTCTTTTTTTAAGAAAATATTTTCCTTGGTTATATTTTGAATTAGCAAAAAGAATTAAAGCATGAAATATAGCATTCTAGAAGATCCAAGATATAGTCATCTAGCTAAACCTAAAACACCACTTTTAAAATTTTTCTCTTTTTTATTTGATTTGTATGCGAATACAGTGCTGACTTTTTATACACCTGTTACTGTCATTGGAAAAGAAAATATTCCAAGAAATGAACCTTTTATTTTTGCTAGCAATCATAATAGCCATATGGATATTGCAGTATTAGTATATGCGACACGATTAGGATATGAACACTTCGGATTTTTAGCAGCAAAAGATTATTGGTTTGATAATAATTTTAGAAGAAGATTGTTTCAAAACTTTATCAATTTAATACCAATTGAACGCACAAATAATCCTGAATCGCTTGATTTAGAAGATACATTTACTTTAGCAAAAGCATTTGTCAGTCGAAATAATAACATTGTTATTTTTCCAGAAGGAGAACGTGGTCAAGCGGGTGTTATGAAACGTTTTAGAAAGGGCGCGATGAGGTTTTCTGTTGGCTTAAATATACCGATTGTTCCTGCAGTAATTTCTGGAACTGAAGATGCATGGCCTAGAAAAACACGTTTTATGAAACCGGTACCTATTACTGTTGAGGTATTACCTCCTATATACCCAGAACAGTTTTCAGATTCAGAAAAAAGAGATTATAATAAATATCTTTCTACTCAGACAAAAATAATGGAAGAGCTGATAAGTGAACGATATGCTCAGTTACGAGCTAGTAATGGTGATAATGTTTCCATCGATTGATGCACTGTATTGAGCAAGAGAACTAGATGCTGGTCCTGATATAACATTTCCATTAAAATCAAACACTGAATCATGGGAAGGGCATAATAAATTATTGTTAGCCGCATCAATATTAACTGTTTGCCCCTGATGAGTGCATCTTCTTGATAAAGCTTTTACGCTATTTCCACTTGTACGTAATACAATAATTCCTCTATCATCAAAGGTAATATTTGAAGCAAGCATAATTCCAAATCCTACGGTTTGAAGTGTAGTGTAAATTTTTGATATATCGATAGTAATTGTTCCAGTAGCTGGATCATAATTGTATCCAGTATCTCCACCAGATCCACCACCGTTATCACCACCACCAGATCCACCACCGTTATCATCACCATTATTATCTTCAGGCCCTGTAGGGGATCCTCCTCCTCCACATGCTTCTAAAATAAAAGCAGTTCCACCTATTACTGTGATAGCTGTTGCCCTCTTTATAAAATCTCTTTTCGATGAATCAACATCTTCTGAGATATTACAATTGCATCCACATGGATTATTATTTTCTTTACTCATTGAGAAACCTCATGTTAATTTAATAAAAAAATTATTTTCATTTATGGCATATTTTAAAATTATATTACTAATATTTTTATTTATCTCTGAAGCTTCATTGCTTCAAGCGCAGTCTATTGTTACAAAAGAATATCATGATAACAGATTTACGCCTCAAGAAATTGGGTTGCCAGATAATATGCCTTATGTAAAGTCTATCATATGGGGAAAGGAAGGAGTATTTAGAAAGCTAAATATTGGCCCAGATACTAGAGTAGAGGAATTACAGCTTAGGCGTAAAATGTTAAAACATCCCCAATGGATAGATATAATCACTCAAGCTGGATAAGCTTATCAATATAATATTCGAAATAAAC
>CAYZYM010000021.1:0-1598 GCA_964482595.1 uncultured bacterium
TTAAGAACTAAATCTCTTGATAACTTGTCTCCAAATTACATAGGTTCATTTAATTTAGGTTAAAATGAGTTGGTTTAAGCGAAAAGATAAAAAAATTGAAGAATCTACCAATAAAAAAGATTTACCAAGTGATTTGTGGATTAAAGGAACATGTTGTGGTGAGATTTTATATAAACCAGAACTTGAAAAAGCAAATTCTATCTGCCATCATTGTAATTTCCATTATCCTATATCAGGTGATAAATATTTAAAAATTATTTTAGATTCTGATTATAAAGAGTTATTTCAGAATATTGTTTCAACTGATATTTTAAATTTTAAGGCTAATAAATCTTATCAAGACATCTTAGATAACGTTCCAGATAATACAGAAGCTGCTAATTGTTATTATGGGTCTATAGATGGGAAGAAAGTTATTCTTTCAATTATGGATTTTAAATTCATAGGAGGAAGTATGGGTAGTGCTGTAGGTGAAAAAATAGCAAAATCAGTAGATTTGGCTATGGAAAAGAGCTGCCCATTAATTATTGTATGTCAATCGGGGGGAGCAAGAATGCAAGAGGGTGCATTATCATTGATGCAGCTTTCAAAAATTAGTGCACATTTAGCACATTTTTCTAAAAAAGGCGGTTTATATATTTCGTTACTTACATATCCAACTACAGGAGGAGTAACAGCGAGTTTTGGGATGCAAGCAGACATTACAATTGCTGAACCAAAAGCATTAATTGGTTTTGCTGGTCAGCGTGTAATTAAACAGACAACTTCACAAGATTTACCAGAAGGTTTTCAAACATCAGAATTCTTAATGGAAAAAGGTTTTATCGATATTATCGTAGATAGAAATGCTTTGAAAAGTAAATTAATTAACATATTATCTCTGCTAAAATGAGCAAGGAAGATAAAATCATTATTCTTGATTTTGGCTCTCAATATACACAGTTAATTGCTAGGAGAGTTAGAGAAGTAGGTGTGTTTTCTATGATTTTACCTTGTGATAGCAGTGTTAAGAAAATACAGTCTTTAAATCCAAAAGGAATCATTCTATCTGGTGGACCAGAAACAGTTACAGAAATCGGTACTCCAAAAATAAATAAAGCATTATTTGATACAGATATTCCTCTTTTAGGTATTTGTTATGGTATGCAAACAATGGCACAAGAGCTAGGAGGCACTGTTATTCAGTCAGATAAACGAGAATTTGGCAATGCTACAATCAATAGAATAAACAACTCTATCTTATTTGATAAAGTCAATTTTGAAAATGATAAATTGGACGTTTGGATGAGCCATGGAGATAAAGTTTCTATTCTTCCGAGCAATTTTAATCCTATTGCCGAATCAGACAATTGTCCTATTGCAGCATTTGCACATTCAGATAAAGAGTGGTTTGGTTTGCAGTTTCATCCTGAAGTTACTCATACAAACGAAGGAATAAAGATTATTGAGAATTTTGTATATAAAATATGTAATTGTAAGAAAAATTGGGATGTAACTGATATTATTAATGGAATGAAATCTGATGTTATTTCCAAAGTCGGAGATGAAAAAGTTATATTAGGTTTATCTGGCGGAGTTGATTCTTCTGTAGTAGCAAT
>CAYZYM010000022.1:0-3694 GCA_964482595.1 uncultured bacterium
AATACCTAAACTAACTTTGCTCTATGTTTATAAATAAGCTTATAATTCAAGAAGCTCAGACAAGTTTTGTCGATGCATTATTGGCACAATTGCCATTTTTCTTGATATTCTTCATTATTTGGTATTTTATGTTAAGACCAAATATGAAAAAACAAGAAGAAGTAAAACAAATGCAATCTAGCCTTAAAAAAGGCGATAGAGTTGTGACCATTGGTGGTATTCATGGAAAGGTTATTGAAGTCAAAACAGACAAAGTAGTCTTGAAAGTTTCAAACAATAGTGAAATTACTGTAGACAACACAGCTATCAATCGATTAAATAAACCAAAAAAGAAAGATTCAGATGTCAGTTAGAAAAGTAGTAACCTATGGACACCCTGCTTTGAAAAAAGTGTCTTCAGAGATAACTGATTTTTCAGATATTGAATCATTTATTCAAGATTTGTTTGATACAATGTATGAATTTGATGGCATAGGATTGGCAGCGAATCAACTTGGCATAGACAAACGAATATTTGTAGTTGATATATCACATATGGAAGAGTCAGATGCTGATTCAGATAAGCCATTGGTATTTATTAATGGTAGGATTGAAAATCCTTCAGGGTCTTGTGTTGATTCAGAAGGGTGTTTATCTTTGCCTGGAATAAGAATTGATGTTCAAAGATATGAATCAATCCAATATTCATATATAGATGAAAATTTGAATAAATGTTCAAAAGTTTTTTCTGGTCTTTTATCAAGAGTCATCCAACATGAAAATGATCATTTAGATGGAAAGTTAATTACTGATTATGCTACACCTTCTGATTTGCTTGAGTATAAAAGCCATATTGAAACAATGAGGTTAGAAAACAGTTAATAATTCTATGAGAATAGTTTTTTTCGGGAATACAGAATTTTCAAATCCTACGCTTAACAAGTGCAATTCTTCTTATGATGTTATATCTGTTGTGACAAATCATTCGAAGCAGATGGGTAGGGGAAGAAAGTTTCTAGAAACTCCTGTTAAAAGTTTAGCTGATGAGTTAAAGCTTAATGTTATGGAGATTGATAATCTAAATGATGAAAGTTTTATTAATCAGTTAAAATCTTTATCTCCTGATTTATTTGTAGTAGTTGCATACAAGGTGTTACCGCAAACAATTCTTGAGATTCCTAAACTAGGATCCATTAATATACATTCTTCTTTATTGCCAAAATATCGTGGCGCAGCACCAATTCAGCATTCAATTATGAATGGCGATGAAGTTACAGGTGTTTCTACATTTCTCATTGAGCAAAAAGTTGATACTGGCAATATATTATTACAAAAGGAATGCAAGATTGAAGAAGATGATAATTATGGCACTCTATCATCAAAATTGAGCACTATAGGAGCTGAACTTCTTATTGAATCTATTAGTAAATATTATGATGGAAGTATTGCTCCAGTTTTGCAAGATAACGAATTAGCTACCCTTGCTCCAAAGATTAAAAAAGAAGATTATATCATTAATTGGAATAAAGATGCATCTGTGGTTAACAATAAGATCAGAGCATTTAGTCCGTATCCTGGCGCATACACTTTGATTGACAATAAGAGACTTAAAATTTTTAAATCAGAATTAAATAAGGGAATAGGTTATAAGGAAACAGGAAAAATAATTAATTTGTCTAAAGAATATTTTGAAGTGTCATGCTCGCATGGTTCTTTAAAAATATATGAGATTCAGATTGAAGGAAAAAAAAGAATGTCTTCAAAAGATTTTATAATGGGATTTCAAAATTTAGAAGGGATATCCCTTGGTTAAAATAGCAAAAGAAATTGGAATTTTTCTAGCTACTGGATTGTTGTTGGTATTTCTTTTCAATTATTTGGTAATGCCTCTTTACATTAATGAAAGAAATACTGTTTTTACTCCAAACCTAGAAGGACTTGATATTGATACAGCACGATCTCTTTCGAAATCAGAAGGACTAGAGGCTGTCGTTGTAGATACCATTTTTACTAATGATATTAATCCAAACATTGTTCTTGAACAATTTCCTGCAGTAGGCAAGGAAGTAAAATCAGGAAGAGCCATTAAATTAAAAATAACTTCCCTTAATAAAAAAGTTATTGTTCCTGAATTGTTAGGTAAAACTTTAAGAGCTTCTGAGATTGAATTAAATCAAATTGGAATAGCAGTTGATTCAGTTTATTACTCTTTCAATCCAAACTATCCAAAAGGAATTATATCATGGCAATCTCCTGCTCCATTAGATAGTATAAGAAAAGGGTTTGGAGTGAGGTTAGAAGTAAGTAGAGGGTTAGCTCCCAATGACTTTGTTCCTGTCCCAAATTTAATTGGATTATTTTACAATGAAGCATTAGAAAAGATTAAAAGTTCAAATCTTAAGAAAGGTTCCATCAAATTTGTTGATTATGAAAAATCAGTTCCTAATATTGTATTAAATCAGAGCCCAAAAGAGGGAACAAAAATATCTCAGAACAGCAAAATAAACTTGGTGATTAGTAAATAATGTATTGTCGAAATATCATCCTTCTTTTATTTGCCAGTTTTATTTTGATATCTTGTTCAAATAAAGAACAAAATAACATTTTTGATGAATCTTCTTTTTCTTACGAGCTTGATTTCAATAATTATGATATAATAAATAGTGATTCACTGTCTTATCAGTTATCTATCGATATTTTGGATCCAAAAATGCAAACTATTGATATGTCTATACATAATAATTCAGAAATTTATGACCATCTTTCAATTGTTAATATTGATTCTAATCAGATTTTTAGTGGAAAAATTTCTTTAATGGATAATAAATCTTTTTCTGTATCTTTTTCTCATAACACAAAAAGTATCATCGATCTTAATTACACAATTCCTGAAAAAAGAAATATGAACACTATCTTATTTTTTAATAATGAATCTAATCTTAAAAGACATTCATTTTTGTTTGAAAAAGATTTTATTAATAGCGATAGCTTTTTATATGATGAATTTGAGAAATATAGTTTTTCAGATAGAGAAGTTATTGTTTTATGTGATATTGATAACTTATCCAACCAATCAATTGTAGATATACAGAGATTTTTATTAAATGGCGGATTTCTTGTAGTTTTTCTTTCTCAAAATTTTGAAAAGAATAAAGATTTAATATATAGTTTAGGATATCCGGAAATAAAAGCGATTCGAGGTTCTGCTCGTAATCAATTTTTCCCTATTGAAGATATAAATTTTGTAAGAAAAGATTTTTCAGGTAATAGTACTCTATTTAATCAGTCAAAGATTTATCGATATATTGAATTGAGCCAGAATGAAAGACAATATTCTAATATTTCTTTTTCTAACAATGATCCATTATTAATTCAAAAAGATATTTTAGATGGGAAAGCATTCTTTATCACAACCCAATTAGATAAAAGTTGGTCTAATGATGATTTTCATTTAGCTCTTTCCGACATTGTAGATAGAATATTCTTTCAGATAATGATTTCGAATGCATACTAAAAGAGAAAAGGCCTTATTAGTAGCTCCAAGAACTTGGAATAGTGATAAGAATTACAATTATAGCATAGAAGAACTCTCTTTATTAGTTGATACTCTTGGATTAGAAGTTTGTGATACAATTATTCAAAATATTAAGAAAATTAATTCAGCTTATTTTGTTGGATCTGGAAAAGCAAAACAGATTGTAGAACAAGCAAAGTT
>CAYZYM010000023.1:0-1931 GCA_964482595.1 uncultured bacterium
ACTACTCCGGTTGTGAAGGTGGTGGTTCAGGATCAGCTGGTTCAATTCTTTGGGGTAGTGATGGCCACAGAGACTACGATGCTACTATTTTAAGAAATAGTACAGACAATTGGGTTGATGGCGTTGGTTATGTGTCTGCTGGTGCTTTAAGAGGTAGTAGAAACAATCAATATACTTATGGTATAATGTCTAAGTTAGATTGGAATCTTAGCGATACTACATTAATGACTTTTGGTCTTGATGTAAGAACAGCAGAAATTGAACACTATAGACAAATCTTTGATTTGCTTGGTGGAGATGCATTCTACAACAGTTCAAATGATAATTGGACAACTGATCAAGAAAAATACAGAGGACTTGGCGATAAACTGTACTATGATAACACTAATACAGTTGACTGGGCTGGGGGTTATGGACAAGCTAGCATGAATTGGGGCGGTGGAAAAACTGCTTTTGCTATGCTTGGTTTAACATCAGCTAGTTATACTGTACAAGATCATTTTCAAGTAGGAGAACCAACATTAGAAGCTGACGCAGAAATGGGTTGGCAGATGAAACTTGGTGGAACTATGCCAATAAATGATTCTTGGATGTTATTTGGTAACTTTAGTACCTCAAACCTAACGCCTTCATTAGATAAAATGATTGACGATGCTAATTTCATTGTTAATTCTGGTTTTGAAAATGAAAAAGCTACATGGATGGATGTTGGTGCTAGATTTAAATCAGCCAATGGTCAATGGGCAGGTAGTATGAATTACTACATGTCTATGTGGCAAGACAGAGCACAAAGTGGTACTGTCGAAGATCTTAGTGGAAACGAATCATTCTTTAGTATTGACGGATTGAATGAAACTCACCAAGGTTTAGAATATTCTATAGCATATCAACCAATCCCAGTTCTTAGAATTGACGCACGTGGTCATGTAAGTGACTGGAGATTTACTGATAACTTAAGCTATACATATTATGAAACACTTGGAGACCCATCTACTTCAACATCTTTTGATCTTTATGTAAAAGATGTGATGATCTCAGGAGCACCACAAGAAGGGCACAACTTAATCCTTACAGGATTCTGGAACACAATGAAAGCTTCAGTTGAAGCTGAACATTTTGGGAAATTATATCCTAGATGGGGTTATGATGGAGCTATTCAAGACTTAGCATTCTTGCTTGGCGAAGGTAATACTTTTGCTGACGATGCTTATGTTACTGACTTTACAACACGAATCAACTTGAAATTCCAATATGGAATGGAACTTGGTGGTAGAAACGTAACATTAAATGCTTCTGTTCATAATGCTACTGATGAATTATTTGTCGGAGACATGGTCGACGCATATGATGGATCAGGTGACGTTGCAAATCTAAGAGTTCGTCTAGGTCAACCTAGATCATGGGTACTTGGATTTACAATTGATTATTAATCTGTATTTGTAGATTAGTAAGATATAAAAAAAGCCCTTCTTATGAAGGGCTTTTTTATTTTAACTGTTTTTGCAGATTGTTTAATTCAGTAATAAGACTAACATCCGGCAAAGAATCATTTTCTTCAAGACGTCTAATTTTATCTCGTAATAATGCAATTTTCTTTTTAATCGGTGTTTGCTCTAAAATCAACAGGCAATCTTCTAAGATTTGATCTTTATCTTCTTTTGCATGTCCCGCAACAGCAAGACTAACAATTAGATTACGTTCTTCTTCATTGCCTCCAATCATTTGGAGTAATTGGGCTTGATTATTGTTTTTACCATTATTTTTAGCAATAGCTTTCATTACATCATTTAAAAAGGGATTATCAAACAACGTAATATTGATATCTTGAATATGTTCAGGATAATGGATTGCAATCTTTATTAATTCAAGTTGCGCTTTGTCAGATAATGACGTGTAATGAGTGGATTTAATTTCAGCTTTTTCATCAGAGA
>CAYZYM010000024.1:0-3416 GCA_964482595.1 uncultured bacterium
CTAAAGAGAGAGTCCCAAATAAAAACGCTTGTTGTTAGGCCTTTGTCCGTTATTTTTTTGTAAAACCTGCTGTTTTTTCCAGAAGAAAGAATAGAAGACAACACCATAAATGCCGGCGCGTCTTCGTGGGTTGCGGAAGGTGTCTTGTGGGCAACTCCAACAACGCCCTGCTGTCCTGCTCTTTTTAAAATGACTCTTCTTTGCCCTTCTTGTTCTGGTTCCTCTGTATAAACCTCGGGAATTTCATTTCGGCTCTTCATTATTCTTCCAAAGTGTTTTTTAACCATGGCAAGGGCATCTTCTTTTTCAAAGTCTCCTACAATTGTTGCTGTTGCGTTGTTTGGCCAATAAAAGGTATCATAAAACTGTTTTAGCCTTTCTATAGAAACACCCTCAATGTCTGATTTCCATCCAATTGTGGAGTGGTGATAGGGGTGTGCCATATACGCTGTTGCCCAAATGTGTTCGTCCAAAACCCCAAAAGGACTGTTTTGTCCTCTTTCAAATTCGTTTCTCACAACCGTCATTTCAGACTGCCTGTCTTCTTCTTTAATGTATGCGTTTCGCATCCTGTCTGCTTCAATTTCAATTGCAATTTCAAGGTGCTCGCTTGGAACTGTTTCAAAATAGTTTGTTCTGTCTAGCCAGGTTGTTGCGTTCATTCTTGCTCCCAAAGACTGCAAGAGCTGAAAAACAGAATTTCCTTTGTCTGTATTAAACTTTCTAGACCCTTTAAACATTAAGTGTTCTAGGAGGTGGGTGGATCCGGTATACCCTATTGCTTCGTTTCTGGAACCAACATTATATGTAACCATAAACGTTGCCACCGGAGCACTGTGGTCTTCTTTTAATAAAACCGTTAGCCCGTTTGACGTCATTTTGTATTCTTGAATTCCGCCTGATTCTTTTACAAATTCAAATCCGTAGTGTTTTTCTTGAGCCATTGTTGTTCCTGTAATAAGTGTTAAAATTAATATGAGCTTTTTCATACTTTTTCCTCTGTTTTTTTTGAGTTTTTTAGAAAGCCTTTAATCGGTGTGCTAAAAAACAAAATTTTTTAATTCAAAACCAAGGGGTAAACCTTGGAACTTCGTCCATATAATCTAAATATTCTTGTCCAAAAATGCCAACAAGGTATTCTTCTTCTTTTTGAACGAGCTTTGTCCAAATTGCGTGGTGCAAAGGAAGAAAAAATAAAAGCAAAAAAGACCCCCAGGAAAGGGCATATAGGATTGTCATGTGGTAAATAATTACTGTATATATCGGATGTCTTATAAGGCCGTATATTCCTCTTTTAGACAGCTTGCGTCCTCGGTCTTTTGGTGGAAGGCTAAACAAAACCCAAAAAAGAAGTGCTGTAGCGTCTAAAACAACAAGGGCTATCAGAGCCCAAAACCACGGACCTTCAAGAGAAAAGCTTTTTAAGCTGAAAAGCTTTTCCAGGTAGTGAACCCCGTGCACAACAGAAACAGAAAAAAGAAGGCCTGGGGGACCAACGTTCCAAAGTCGGCTATAGTGCTTTGGGTTAAACCATTTTTTTAAATCAAGCATCTCTTTTTCTTTCTCCAAAAATGGCTGTCCCCAACCGAACCATTGTTGACCCCTCTTTTATTGCAACCAAAAGATCGTCGCTCATGCCCATTGAAAGCTCTGTCATTTGCTGGGCCTTTGGCAGCGCACTGTTTGTTTCTAAAAAAAGCTCTTTTAGTTTTTGAAAGGCTTTTTTTATTTTTGTTTTGTCTTTTGTGAGCGGCGCAATTGTCATAAGACCTTCAATCTTTATATTTGAAAGAGAAAAACATTTTATTATTTCGCTTTTTTCACACAGAGAAAATCCGCTTTTTGAGTCTTCTTTTCCTGTGTTTATTTGTAACAAAACTCTTTGTTCTTTTTGTGTAGGCGCGCAGTGTTTTGAAATTTTATCTGCAAGAGCATAAGAGTGTACAGAATCTATTGTATCAAAAAGCGCTGTTGCTTTTTTAACCTTGTTGGACTGGAGCCTTCCTATAAATCTTTTTTCTACAGGGCTTTTTATTTGTTGAAATTTTTGTTCGGCTTCCTGAACCCTGTTTTCTCCAATAGATGTCACCCCGCAAGAAATGGCTTCATTGATTTGTGTTGCAGGGCGGGTTTTTGTAACGGCAACAATTTTTATTGTATCCTTTGCTGCTTGTTTAAAAATTTTTTTTCTAATTCTCTGAAGGTTCTGCGATATCTGACTCATTTTCATCTTCTTCTTTCTTTTCTTCGTCAGAAATAATTCGGGTGATAGAGGCTACGGACGAACCTTTGTCTAGATTAATAAGTTTAACGCCCTGGGTTGCTCTTCCAATTGCTCTTATTTTTGAAACCGCCTGCCTAATCAAAACGCCCTGGGTTGTAATAATCATAAGTTCATCTGTGTCTAAGACCTCCTTAATTGTAACCATTTTGCCAACCTTGTCTGTCGTTTTCATTGTTAGAACGCCTTTCCCTCCTCTTTTTTGAGCTCTGTATTGAGAAATATCCGTTCTTTTTCCAAAACCCTTTTCTGTGGCAACAAGAACCGTTGTTCCTTCTCTTTTTATTAACAGCATTCCAACAACCTTGTCGTCTTTTGAGCTAAGAGTTATTCCTTTTACCCCCATTGTTTTTCTGCCGCTTGGGCGAATTTGTTGTTCTGAAAACCTAATTGACTTTCCGTTTCGTGTTCCAAGAAGGATGTCGTTATCTCCAGTAGAAACTCGGGCTTCGACTAGCTTGTCGCCTTCTCTAATTTCTACGGCATATATCCCTTTTTTTCTTGGACGAGAATAGGCAGAAAGAACTGTTTTTTTAACAATACCTTTTTCTGTTGCCATGACAACATAGTGGTCTTCTGAAAATTCTTTAACAGGAATAAAGGCATTAACCTTTTCATCTGTTTCACACTCAATAAGGTTAATAATGGCCCTTCCTTTTGCGGCTCTCCCTCCCTCTGGAATATCATAAACCTTTACCCAGTGGCACTTTCCTTTGTCTGTAAAAAACAGGATGTAGCTGTGTGTAGAGGCTGTAAACAAGTGTTCTATAAAATCTTCTTCTCTTGCTCCTGCCCCTTTTACGCCTCTTCCTCCGCGCCTTTGAGTTCTATATGTGTTGATGTTTGTTCTTTTAATGTAGCCGTTGTGGGTAACTGTCAAGACAACGTCTTCGTCGGCAATAAGGGATTCCATAGTTCTTTCGGTATATTCTGCTATAACCTCTGTTCTTCTTTCTTCTCCATATTTTTCTTTTATGTCTAAAAGCTCTTCTTTAATTATTTTCATTCTTTTTGCTTTGCTATCAAGAATTCCTTTTAGGTCCGCTATTAGCTTAATTATGTCTTTGTATTCGCTTAAAACTTTTTCCGTTTCTAGCCCCGTAAGCCTTTGTAGTCTCATGTCAAGAATTGCTTG
>CAYZYM010000025.1:0-2231 GCA_964482595.1 uncultured bacterium
ATTTCTTCTTTGTTTGTTATGCCACGATACAGGTTGCTTGCTGCAAATCGCATTAATGCTTTTACACGTATTCTACTAGAAGGATGTGTATCCTTGCTAAGGTGTATTCGATAATCTTTTTCATTTTCCATTTGTTTTAAGTAAGCGATAAGATCCTTATTCAGAAATTCATCTGTTAATCCTGATTGCATTCTAATAATAGTGTGTATAGCCGCATCAATATCATTGCATCCTAACAAACCAATACGATCAGCTGATATTTCTCCAGCTCTGCTTTTTGCAGATTCTTCTAGAGTGACTTCAGGGTCACTATCAAAATAATTATGGTGAAATAAAAAATGACCAATTTCATGACCAATAATAAATTGAACTTCTTCTGGAGTCATCATGTTAATCAGTTTTGAGTGCAATGCAATAATACAACCCTTGTCAGCACCAAAATCAACACAATGAGCATTAAGAGTAGACCTATTAAGAACAAAGGCATTTATTTTTTCAATATTAACACCTAATCGATTACATACTTTTTCTAAATTTTCATAAATTTTTGGAGTCATTTCAGGAGAGACTTTTAATCCCCAATTATGGTATGCAGATACTCTCATTTCCGCATTCCTTCCTCGATCTAAAACTTCTTCATGTTTGTCGTAAGAATATCGTACTGATTCAGCTATTTTATATGCTTTTTCCATTTAGGCTCCAATTTTAGTTAAAAATTATGTTTCTTCAAATTTCTTTATTTTTCTTCAAACAATCGTTCGTTGGATTTACGAACCTTTTTACGATGTTGATGGCCGTCATTCTCTGCACGATACCCTACTGGACATAATACAGCACTAGTAAGGTTACGATCTTCTAAGCCAAGAATACGATCATATGCATCACTTTTAAACCCTTCAAATGGACAAGTATCTATCTTCATATCTGCAGCAGTGACCATGAGGTGTGTTAGCGCGATATAACATTGTTTTTTCATCCAATCTAGTGCATCATCTGGGTCACGATTCCCTAAATCCGTTTTGGCAATAATACTATAGGCTTTAATCTTTGCTTTGGACTCAAATTTCTCTTTAAGTGTTTCTTCCTTGTCAGCCTCTCTTGCTTCTTCCATTAAGGCGATAAATTCATCAATATGCTCAGGCTTAACTTTCTTATAACTACAAAACACAAACAAATGAGAACAATCACGGACTTGAGATTGATAATAAGAATGTTTCATTAGTTCTTTTTTTATCTTTTGATCGGTAACAATAATGACTTTATACAACTGAAATCCATACGAAGATGGCGATAAACGAATCGCTTCTTTTAAGGTTGCAATATCTTGATCACTCACCTGTTTGTTTGGATCAAATTTTTTGGTCGCATAACGCCAATTTAGGCTATCAATAATACTCATTTTATGATAATCTCGTCTGAGTTTAATGGAAGATGAATTTCATCATTGTCTTTAATCACAATCGTTTCCACAGGTGATTTAGAGATAAATTCTTTGAGCTTACGTTTGACTAAGAAATTATCTCGTGAAGGGATAATATGAATTAACACTAACATACCAACATCCACCCCTTCCATTGCACTTAATAGTCCTGGTTCATCACCATAATCAATCATATTCGTGTGGTAATGGTTGATATCATCAAACACTTTTGCCATACGTAGTTTTCCAAATTTTTCTGCAATACGAGCAACACGGGTATTGACTTGATGAAAAATGCCTTCATGAATCAATAAATCAGCTCCATCTACATAACTGTAATCATCCATGAGAGCTGTATCTCCAGAAATAATTACAGAACGATCTTGGCAAGTAATACGATACCCTACTGCGCCTGTGACTGGATCATGTGGCACTGAAAAAGCTGATACCTCAATGTGGTCGTCTTTATAGACTAATACTTCCCCATCATCTGTATTAAAAATATTGGCTTCCATCATCCCTGCTTCTGGATCAATAAAATCTGCTCCATGATGGGCAACGCGATGCATTCTATCAGGCACATACCCTAAATTATATCTATCGACTTAATCTTGCACTGTTTCTGTGCCATAAACTTGCAATGGTGCAGCTCTTCCTCGCACCCAAGATGCTAAATTTATTTGGTATATATCCCCTTCATGGTCTGAATGGGTATGAGTAATAAATTCCCCCCTGATAAAGGCTGTTTCCAAAGTCATATTATTGACAAGATTTGCATTGGAACGTGGTCCAGAATCAAATACATAAATAT
>CAYZYM010000026.1:0-6268 GCA_964482595.1 uncultured bacterium
ATATCGTCTTCATTTACAATCGCTCCAACTCTTATTAAACCATCTTCATCTAATTGCGCAGTTGACTCTTCGCTTACATTTGGAATTTCAGGAGTTAATTCCTCTTTTCCTCTCTTAGTATCACGAACTTCTAATTCAATTTCATTGATATGCACAGATGTAAATACATCTTCTTTAACCAATCTTTCGCTTATGACTATAGCGTCCTCAAAATTATATCCATTCCAAGGCATAAGAGCGACCAAAACATTTTTTCCAAGAGACAATTCACCGTTTGAAGTAGAAGCACCATCAGCTATTACCTCACCAGCTTTAACTTTATCGCCTTCTTTAACAATTGCTTTTTGGTTGTAAGAAGTATTTTGGTTGGATCTTGAATATTTAAGTAAATCAACAGTGCAAAGATCTTCTCCTTCTTTAAGAGTAGCTAAAGAGGAGAAATTTTTATCTTTAATAATAATCTTCTTTGAGTCTACAAAAATCACAGTTCCGGAAACTGGAGACAAAACGACTGCTTTAGAATCCACAGCAACTTTTTTCTCAATTCCTGTAGCAACAATTGGTGATTCTGTTCTTAGTAAGGGAACTGATTGACGTTGCATATTTGAACCCATAAGAGCTCTATTTGCATCATCGTGCTCTACAAAAGGTATAAGAGCAGCTGCAACACTAAGAATTTGGTTTGGCACAATATCAACATATTGCACATTCTCTGAATCAATAATCGGGAAATCTCCCTTAGATCTAACTCTTAGTTCCTCATCAATAATTTTTCCGTTCTTAATATTAAGACCCGATTGAGCAATATTAGCTCTATCTTCATCATCTGCAGATAAAAATTTGATATTCTTGCTAACAGTTTTATTATCAATTTCTCTATAAGGAGCTTCAATAAAACCATGCTTATTGATTCTTGCCATTAAAGCCAAAGAAGAAATTAGCCCAATATTAGGACCTTCAGGAGTTTCAATAGGACAAAGTCTTCCATAATGAGTATAATGGACATCTCTAACTTCAAATCCAGCTCTTTCTCTAGACAAACCACCTGGCCCTAAAGAAGATATTCTTCTTTTATGAGTAATTTCTGCTAGAGGATTAGTTTGATCTCCAAATTGAGATAATTGACTTGTTCCAAAAAATGTGTTAATAACTGTAGTAACAAGTCTAGAATTAATTAAATCTTGAGGAGTAATAGTTTCTGACTCTCTTAAATTCATTCTTTCATAAACAGTTCTTACCATTCTTGCTAAAGCAGAGTTAAACTGAACTTTAAGCTGCTCACCTACTGTCCTAACTCTTCTGTTTCCTAAATGATCAATATCGTCTGGAGACTTTAACCCTTTTCGCATAAGGATAAGATATTTTATAACAATAATGAAGTCATCATGTGTCAGAACTGAATCTTTTCCTTTATTATTTAAATTAAACTGTTTGTCCAATCTATATCTACCAACTTGACCTAAATCATATTTTTTAGGATGGAAAAACATTCTATCAATAAATTTCTGTGCTGCTTCTGGATTTGGAGCATCACTCCCTCTTAATAAAGAATAAACTTTCATTAGAGCTTCTTCTGTAGATTTTGTAGGATCTTTTCGTATTGTATTGCTTATCATCATGCTATCCACATTATCTTTAATGTCTACTACTTTTACAGTTTTTGTTTTATTGTCTTTTAATGTTTTAATAATGGCATCATTAAGCTCTTTTCCGCTTTCAGCAAATAATTCACCTGTATTTACATCAACTATATCTTCAATAAGGATATATCGTGAATAATCTTCTTTATCAATTTTTGCAATATCTAAGTTAACAGATAAGCCAAAAGCATTATATATATCTTCATCAGAACTAAAACCAAGAGACCTCAACAAAAGTGTAGCTGGAAATTTTCTTTTTCTATCAATGATAGTAAAAAGGATATCATTAATGTCTGTTGTAAAATCAATCCAAGAACCACGGATTGGAATAATCCTTGCATTATATAGTTTTGCGCCGTTTGGATGGAACGTTTGATCAAAGAACGCGCCAGGAGATCTTTGTAATTGAGTAACAATAGTTCTTTCAGCTCCATTAATAATAAATGTTCCCTTGTCAGTCATATAGGGAATATTGCCGAAATAAACATCTTGAGGTAATTTATCAACTATCTTCTTTTTGTCATTCTCATCAGTAATTTTGAGTGTAAGTTTAACTTTAAGAGGAACGCTATAGGTTATACCTCTATTTGCACATTCTCTTGGTGAGTACCTTGGTTTTCCAATTGAATAGTTATTGTATTCTAAGATATAGTTTTCATGATTGTCTTGAAGCGGAAAGATAGATACAAACGCTTCATGTAATCCAAACAACTCTCTCTTATTTGGATCAACATCTTCCTGTAAAAAATCATGAAAAGATCCAACTTGTAAATCAAGCAAATCAGGTAATTCTACCCCAGTTTTTATTTTCTCAAAATTATGTCTTTCGTTTAACTTATTTGATTTGTCCAAAAAGCTTTCCTCCAAAAAATTGGTTAATTAATATTTTAGTTAAAAACTATTTTAACTCTACTGTTGCCCCTGCTTCTTCTAGTTGAGACTTAATATCTTCAGCCTCTTCTTTTGAAGCGCCCTCTTTAATAGGCTTAGGAGCAGAATCAACCAATTCTTTAGCTTCTTTTAATCCTAAATTAGTTATTCCTCTAACAACTTTAATGACTCCAATCTTTGAGCCACCAGCAGATGCTAGAATTACATCCACAGTGCTTTTTTCATCGCCTGCAGCTGCGTCACCGCCTTCAGCGGATCCACCTGAAGCAGCGGCTGCAACTGGCACTGCAGCTGTTACGCCAAATTTCTCTTCAATATCTTTAACAAGCTCAGATATTTCAATCATATTTGCTTCTTCAAGATATTTTAAAACATCTTCTCTTTTAGTACTCATTTTAACTACCTTTCTTTGAATTTAATTGTGTAAGTGTTCCTAATAAGCCTGAAACAGAACCGCCTAAGGTGCTGCTCAATTTTGACATTGGAGAATTAAGCATTCCAACCAGTTTTGATAATAATTGCGCTTTCGAAGGAAGGCTGGCAACTTTGTCAAATTGGTCTGATGCAAATATTTCACCATCAAATATCATGCCTTTAACTGAAGGCTTATCAAAATCTTTTAAAAATTCTTTAATTATTTTTGCAGGATCTGTTGGCTCTTCATAGCTGAATGCAAGAGCTGTAGGACCTTTTAAAAATTCATCAACACCAGAAATGCCCAATTCCTTCGTAGCTAGCTTAATTAAAGTGTTCTTTGCAACTGTAAACTCAATATCTTTCTCAACAAAACTTTTTCTTAGTTTTGTAACACTGACAACATCTAAGCCTAAATAATCAGTGAAATATACAGCCTTAGCTTTATTTAATTTAACAGTTAACTCTTTAAGCGAATCTATATTTTTAACGCTTGGCATAATTATTCAACTCCTACTTTTATACCTGGTCCAAGACTTGAAGACAAACTTATTGAATTCAAGAATGTTCCTTTAAAAGAATTAGGTTTAGCACTTATTACTGCGCGATGAAAAACATTGAAATTTTCTTTTAAATCATTCTCAGAAAATGATGTTTTTCCGATAGAAGAATGGAGGATACCATTCTTTTCAACTCTTACATCAATTTTACCTGCTTTTAATTCTTTAATTGACTTTCCAACATCATTAGTTACTGTGCCAGCTTTTGGGTTAGGCATTAAGCCTTTAGGTCCTAAAATTTTACCTAATTTTCCTACTTCAGCCATTAGATCTGGAGTAACTACTATCTTATCTACATCGGTCCATCCACCTTTTATTTTATCCAGATAATCTTGGTTCCCAACAAAATCTGCTCCTGCGTCTTTTGCTTCTTTTTCTTTGTCCGCATTAACAAGAGCTAATATTGTGACTTCTTTACCTGATCCATGAGGCAACATCATGTTTAATCTTATATTTTGATCTGCATGTTTGGGATCAACTCCTAAATTATATGCAACATCAACGGACTCCACAAAAGAACCTCTCTTAAACTCCATGATAATAGAAAGTGCTTCATCAATTGTATGTGTTTTTGATGAATCAATTTTTTCATTTACTAATTTTGAAAATTTTGTCTTTTTATTCATCTTTCTACCTCTATGCCCATGCTAACTGCAGTCCCAGCAATCATTTCTGCCGCTTGGTCTAAAGTATGAGCATTTAAATCTTTTATTTTCATTTCTGCAATTTTTTTGCATTGCGCAATAGTAATTGTTGCTACTTTATCTTTATTTGGTTCTTGAGAACCTTTCTTAAGTTTTAACTCTTTCATTATCAGTGTTGATGCAGGTGGAGATTTAATTTCAAATGTAAAAGATCTATCTTCATAAACTGTTATAACAACAGGAGTTAAAGTTCCTTGTAATTCTTTCGTTTTTTCATTAAACGCATTACAAAAATCCATAATATTTAACCCATGTTGACCAAGCACAGGACCAACAGGAGGAGCAGGATTTGCTTGTCCAGCTGGAATTTGCAATTTTATTAAAGTTTCTATTTTTTTTGTTGCCATATTAATTATCAATAACTATCTGATTAAAACTCAATTCTATCGGTGTTGGACGACCAAAAATATTAACATTAACCTTGATTCTATTTTTATCATTAATCTCTTGAACCAATCCATCAAAATCCTTAAAAGGACCATCAATAACTCTTACAGAATCTCCAACTTTAAATGGTATTTCAATATCAGTTATATTAGCATCTTCACTATCAATTGATCCAATAAGCCTATCAATTTCATGACTTTTTAAAGGCTGAGGACTTTCTTTAGTGCCAACAAAGCTCATAACACCATCAATACTTTCAATAAAAAATTTATTTTCATTATTCATAATCATCTTTACTAAAACATACCCAGGAAAGAATACTTTCTTTTTCACTTGTTTCTTTCCGTTTTTAATGTCAACAACATTTTCAGTTGGAATAAGTATCTCTTCAATATTCTCTGCTATTTCAGGAACATATTCAAGCTCTCTAAAGATAGAAGTTTTAATTTTTTCTTCTTTCCCTGATATCACTCTTAAGCTATACCAATTCATAACAATACCTTCACTAACTGTTGCACTAACTGATCAATTCCATAAAGAAAAATAACAAATAGGAGAGAAAAGATAAGAATCAAATATGTTGAACCTCTTAGCTCTAAATAGGATGGCCAAGAAACCTTATTCATTTCTAAATAAACCTGATTTAAAAAATCTTTTACCGCTTTAAACATACCTTCCCTTTGTTGCAGGTGAGGCAGGAATTGAACCCGCAACCCCCGGTTTTGGAGACCGGTGCTCTACCAATTGAGCTACTCACCTATTTGCTATTTTATTTCTTTAAAAACAACATGCTTTCGAGCTACAGGGTCGTATTTTTTATACTCTATTTTATCAGGATGTCTAGTTTTACTTTTAGTAACAGTATAACGATATCCCGTTCCTGCAGTACTCTCCAGTCTTACAATTGCTCTTTTGCTATTTCCTGCCATTAAGATTACTCAGTAATGTCAGTAACAACGCCTGAACCTACAGTGTGTCCGCCTTCTCTAATAGCGAACCTAAGCTCTGTATCCATAGCAATTGGTGTAATAAGCTCTACAGACATTTCAACATTATCTCCAGGCATAACCATTTCAGTTCCTTCTGGTAATGTAACAACTCCAGTCACGTCAGTCGTTCTAAAATAGAACTGAGGTCTATAGTTGTTAAAGAATGGAGTATGTCTACCGCCTTCATCTTTTTTCAAGACATATACTTTTGCTTTGAACTTTGTGTGAGGAGTGATTGATCCTTTAGCAGCAGCAACCATCCCTCTCTTTAGTTCTTCTTTTTCAATGCCTCTCATTAACAAGCCAGCATTATCACCAGCTTCACCTTGATCAAGTAATTTTTGGAACATTTCTACGCCTGTAATAGTGGTTGTTTTATCAGAACCTAAACCAACTAGCTCAACTTCATCACCAACTTTTACAATTCCAGACTCAATTCTACCTGTTCCAACAGTTCCTCTACCAGTAATGCTAAATACATCTTCAACTGGCATTAGAAATGGTTTATCAACAGCACGTTCTGGTTGAGGAATATGATCATCAACAGCAGCCATTAACTCACTGATAGCTTTAACTGCATCTGCATCACCTTCAAGTGCTTTTAAAGCACTTCCTTTGATGATAGGAATATTGTCACCATCAAATTCATATTCACTTAAAAGTTCTCTCAACTCCATTTCAAC
>CAYZYM010000027.1:0-6050 GCA_964482595.1 uncultured bacterium
AAAGAGATGTGGGAAAGAATGAAAATCATTGTTGAACCTTCTTGTGCATTAACTTTGGCAACTATTATTGCAAATAAAGAAAAATTTCAAGGTCAAAAAGTTGTTCTTATTATTACAGGAGGCAATGTTGATTTAGTTGACTTGCCCTGGCAAAAAGTCGGAAAAGATTAGAATAAAAAAAAGCCCTCAAAAAATGAGGGCTTTTTTTATATAGATTGTCTACAATTAAAAATCGTATCCAAGCTTCACTGAAGCCCATCTACCCATAATCGCACCTTGGAATGCTTCACGGTGTACTTGGTCAGTGACGTTATCAATTGTTAGACCAACTTTTAGTCCGTCAACAGTTGGAACGTCCCAACTTGCATTTACACCTAGAGTGTAGAAGGATTCAACTTTACCATAATATACAGATCCATCCATTGTGTATGAATCTTGCCAGCGTAGCTGAAGACCATATCCATGGCCGTCACCTTTATACTGCATTCCGCCAGCTAGCTTATGTTGTGGAGTGTTCATGTGTAGTGTATCACGGTCATTTACTCCTTCAGCGTGAATTTCATCTTTATTCAAGTATGAATATGCACTCCAGAAAGACCAATCTGAACTAGGATACCAATTCATTGAAACATCCATACCGCTAAGTCTGAATGGTTCTGGAACTGTTCTGTATCCAAAGATTATTTCACCACCATAGTTGTGGTGATTTGGTGATATACCACCCACTGGAATCCCACCGATTTGACCTGCAATAATTCCTGCAAGATCATCAGCACCGGTTCCATTACCATTTCCACCAGCTAATGCTGTATTATCTAATAGGTTAACAAAACCAGTTAGATTAGCATTACCATACATTGCAGTCATAAGTTTTGCAACATAGTCTGCACCGTCAGCTGCCATAATGATATTATGAGTTGTATTACTTAGAGCTGAAATATAGTTCGTTACTTCAGTAGTCCACAAATCAACACCTAAAACAAGACCATCACTAACTTGACCTTTATATCCAATTTCAAATTGGTTACGGTTTGTTGCTTTATTCTTAGGAATATCTTGTTGATTAGCGCCATCAGTCGCTACAAAACCTGCAGCAGCAGGTGAGTACATTGCTGTGGCATGTGCAATATTCGGAGTTACTCCCATTAATGTTTGGAAGTCTGCAGCAGCTGAAGCAGCAGCAGCAGCACCGTAAGCAGCAGCACCAGCAACGTCACCAGTAGCAGCAGCATAAGCAGCAGCAACACCTTGTGCATAGCCGCCTAATAATGCTTGTCCACTAGGACCTTGTAGGAATCCACCGCCAATTACAGTAGCTAAAGTAGGCCATACAACAGCATTAAAGGTAGGATCATTCAAGTCATAGTAACGATTCACATCTCCACCTAAATAAGGGTGTTGTGACCATTGACTACGGAATTGATTTAACCCATTAGAACCTCTAGTGTAGTTATATCCATTTTTAGCACCTAATGCACGGACGTTAAAGTCAGGATTAAATCCAAGTACAGGTGCCAAGTCAGGTAGTCCTGCTGCACCTAAGAAGCTTGATACTGATACAATATCTAGATTCTTTGGATAGTTTCCTGGAAGCTCATACGCTTTATTGTAAGTCATTCTCCATTGACTTGTAGGAGTTGGATTATATACCAACGCATATCTTGGAGCCATTAATAAATCGTCTGAATATGTATTATCATCTACTCTACCTGCAAGAACCAGCTTCCATTTTTCATTGAAGCGGTTTTCATATTGCATGTAACCACCAGTTTGAGTGAAATCGTCATCATCCTCAAACATACCATTAATACTCATGCGAGTATCTGGTGTTCTATCTTCATGGTCTATACCCCAAACCAAGAACTGTCCATCGTCTAGAGGAACAGTGTGTTGGACTTGGACACCAAGTGAAGCTGATTTATCATAGATGATTTGTCCAGTTGCAAGAATATAAGTTCCTTCTTGCGAATTATGATTATGGAACACATTCAAGAATAAGTCGCCTCCAAGGAAACCTTGACGACTATAAGAAATCTGTTCCGACATGGACTTCGCACCTAATCCCATTGCTCTACCAATCCCTGTCATTTCAATAGCATCAGATTCTGCGCTACGAATATTTAGAGTTAAAGTAGATTTTAGATCAGGACGAATTTCCATTTTCATTGAAAATTGATCTGATGAAA
Organism: uncultured bacterium; assembly: GCA_964482595.1. Lineage (GTDB taxonomy): Bacteria > Fidelibacterota > Marinisomatia > Marinisomatales > Marinisomataceae > Marinisoma. Next base: position 2,187 of record CAYZYM010000027.1, read on the forward strand.
GTTTTACTGGATCAACTTCAGTAGCAGGGTTGTTATTAACACCAGCTGCTGGATCATTATACATGTTGTCAGTATAGTTTCTATAAGGAGCATTTGGAATCGCTAACCAACGTCTTACAGTTGCTGGTTCAGTATATCCACCTAAGCCACCAGAAGTATTAATTTCATATGGCCATTCCTCAAACTCACTGTGACGTAATGAAACTCTTAAGGCTACTTTGCCACCAAGTTGCATTGCATGTCTTGCAGTAACTTTCATGTAATTTCTTTCACCTGCAGTTATTGACAATCTTGTTCCAGATTGATCAAATGGTGATTTAGTATAAATCGCCATCACACCTTGCGCTGAGTTAGGACCATACATTGTAGATCCAGCACCTCTGACAAGCTCAATTCTGTCAATATCGTCATCTTCGTAACCGATAAGTTGTAGAAGATTTGCTGTAATAACTGGAGGTCTAGCCCAACGATTATCAACAATGACGTTCATAGCGCCAGAGAAGATACCATTGAACCCACGCACAGTAACATTAGATGATTCCATACCTGTCTTCATCGTTTCTACACCAGCACGCCCTTCGGTATGTCCAGCGATTGATGTAGTGTTACGTACGGTTAATTCTTCATTTGAAAATACTTCAACACTAGCAGGTGCATCTGTTACAAGTTCTTTTTTCTTAGAAGCTGCAACTACCACCTGATTAAGACGAATATCGCCTCTATCTAGTGTAAGGTTCACTGTTACATTTTGACCGTCGCCAACAGTTACAGTAGAACTAGCACTTTCCAATCCGATATAAGATGCAGTGATAGTATACGTACCAGCTGACAGTCCTGTAACGGAAAAAGAGCCGTCGTTGTTAGAGGCTGATCCAAGATCAGTACCTTCAACAGAGACGTTTGCACCCATCAAAGAATTGCCGTCTGAGTCACTCACTGTTCCGGAAACAGTTTGAGCATTCAAAACGCCAATAGAGATAAGCGCAACTAAAATATATTTAATATTATGCATATTATTATACCTCTCTAATTAGTTAGTTCTGGTCAAACTAATATGGTATTGTAAAAAAACCAAATAAAAAATCAATTCTTATTAGTAAGTTCTGACGATGATTCGAGGGAGAATTATACTATTATTTGTTGTTTTAAACGTTTTGTATGCCCAAAATACGATTGATTCGACAATGGCAGAGAAAAAAGCACAATTAAATGATATGCAATATTATGTTACACAAGAATGTGGAACAGAACCTGCTTTTGATAACGAATATTGGGACAATAAAGAACCAGGTATTTATGTTGATATTGTATCAGGCGACCCTTTATTCTCTTCTCAGCACAAATATGACTCAAAATCAGGGTGGCCTTCTTTCTATCAACCTATAGATAAAGAAAATTTAAAACTTGAACAAGATTATCAATTAATTATTCCTCGTACAGAGGTAAAATCTAAAAAAAGTGATTCTCATTTAGGCCATGTCTTTAATGATGGTCCTGATCCAACAGGGCTCCGTTATTGTATTAATTCTGCTGCATTGAGATTTATTCCATTGGCAGAGATGGAAAAAGAAGGATATAAGGAATATCTCTCCCTATTTCAGTAAGGTAATTAATGCAACAAGAGTCACGTTTACAATCATTTTTGAATAATCCTGCGCGAGCAATGTGGTCTATGGCACTTCCTATCATTGCCGGAATGATGGTTCAGACATTATTTAATGTTGTTGATATTATGTTTATTGGATGGTTAGGTGCTGATGAGGTAACCGCTGTTGCATTTGTTAGTCCTCTTTTCTTTATCATTATTGGTCTTACCGTCGGGTTAGGTGCTGGTGTTACTGCATCTATTGCACAATATATAGGTAAAAAAGACAAGGAAAGTGCAGATAATTGCGCAGAACATGGGCTTTTGTTAGGGTTTTCCATTACTATACTGTTAACTGTTCTAGGGATATTGTTTGGAAGAGATTTGTTAATGGTTTTAGGAGCTTCTAATCATATTCTTGATATTGCTTACTCTTATTTAGAAATATTGATTTTTGGTATAGGGGGAGTAGTATTTTCTTTGTTTTTTAGAGCGATTCTTGCAGGAGAAGGAGAAACAAAGATCCCAATGATTATTGGTTTAGTTGGTACAGTATCAAATGTTATTCTAGATCCTATCTTTATCTTTTTGCTTGATTATGGCGTTGATGGTGCAGCAATTGCAACAGTGTTGAGTCAAGCTGTGATGATTGTAATGTATGTTTTTGTTATCTTCGTTATGAAAAAAACTTTTTTATCATTTAATTTAAATCATTTCCGTTACTCTCCTGATATATTAAGAATGATATTTGTTATTGGGATACCATCATCGTTATCTATGTTACTGATGTCATTTGGACAAGCCGTAATGAATAAAATTTTAATTAATTATTCTTCAGAATCTGTAGCTGCATATCAGATTGTTTCTCGAATAGATATGTTGTTATTTATGCCATGTTTAGGTATTGCAATTGCGCTAACAACTATTGTTGGAATGTTTTTTGGAGCACAGGAATTCTCTAAGCTTGTATGGGTTGTAAAATATGGTATCTCAAGAGCGGTAATTATTACTACTGTCAATGTAGCGATTCTTTTTCTTGCAGCTGAGAAAATCTTACCTATTTTCAGTGCGAACCAAGAAGTGCTTTCTGTAGGAATTACTTATTTAAAAATTATCGTATTGGTATATCCTGCCGTTGCAGTTAGTGTTATATGTGCTAGAATTTGTCAAGCTCTTGGGAAAGGAATGCCATTATTGGTCGTAACAACTATTAGAGTATTAATCATTACAGCTCCTCTGTCATTCTATTTTTATCTAATAGGAAAACCTATTGTATGGGTGTGGTATTCACAAGTGATTGCTGTTTTGGTTGCAGCATTTATTTCTTTTTTATTTATGCGATTTTATTTTAAAAAATTTGGTATTGTTAGAACGATTTCTAAATCTTAATTTTGAAATATGAAAGTATTCAAAAATCTTAGTGAAATAGGGGAAAACGTAGGAAAAGAGCTTGGTATTACCGAATGGCAAACTATCACGCAAGAACAAATCAATGATTTTGCAGAAGTGACTGGTGATTTGCAATGGATTCACACTAAACCTTTAAAAGCAAAATTTGGTCCTTTTGGCACAACAATAGCACATGGATTTCTTGTATTGTCATTAGCGCCAAGAATGCTTGAAGATACTTACGTAGTCAAGTCAGCAAAAATGGGTGTTAATTATGGATTAAATCGTGTACGATTTACTGCACCTGTTCCTGTCAATAGTGAGATTAGAGGAAGAGTTACATTAAAGAGTTTTGAAAAAATGGACAATGCAAGAGGAAAAGGTGCACGGTTAGTGGTATCTTTAACCTTTGAGTTAAAAGAAAGTAAAAGACCTGCATGTGTTGCAGATCTAGTTTTTCTTATTTACGAATAAAGAGGGAAAAAAATTAGCACATCATTATTTTTTGTACGTCATGGACAAGCTTCTTTTGGAAAAGATGAATATGACAATCTTAGCGATATAGGAATTCAGCAATCTATTGCACTTGGTAAAGCAATCAAAAAAGAAGGGCTAGTGTTCGATAGAGCAATTGTTGGTCCTCATAGACGTCACATGCAAACTTTTGAAGGATTTTTAGAAGGATTCAATACTAAAATACCTTCTTCGATCGAACAAGGTTTTGCTGAAAATCATTTGATGGAAGTTACACAGCATTTTGCCCCGAAATTATTAGAATCAGACCCTGAATTAATTGATATTTACAATAAATATGATGACGAAAAGAAATTCTTTAAAATATTTCAGTATGTTGCATTTAAATGGGCTAATTCAGAGCTAGATTTGTCTGG
>CAYZYM010000028.1:0-8356 GCA_964482595.1 uncultured bacterium
AACGCTCTAGCAATCTGCAAACGTCTTTTCATCCCGCCAGATAGTTGACGCATTTTTTTATCTTTATGATCGTATAAACCAACTTTATCTAAAATAAAATCAATACGTTCTTTTGCGTCCTTTCTTGTAATGCCATAAAATCCTGCCTGAAAATATAGAAGTTGTTCAACAGGAAAAAACCAATCATTGCTAATTTCTTGTGGAGCAATTCCAATTTGAAATCTTGCATACCGAAATTCAGATACTATATCTTTATCAAAAACTTTGATATTTCCTTCTGTTGGTTTTACGAGGCTTGTAATTGCATTAATTGTAGTAGATTTTCCTGCACCATTTGGTCCGAGCAAACCATAAAATTCACCTTTCTTAATTGATAAATCAATACCTTGTACAGCATACACAGATTCATCATATTTTTTATGTAGGTTTTTAATATTAACGGCTATTTCATTCATAATGAGGCTCAATTTTATATATTTTACCAGAGAATTCAACTATATAAATTTCATTATTAATATCTTGACTAAATGATGATATCATATGTTTTTCAGATCCAAGAAGAGGTTCTGTAATTTCTTGAACTATATTTTTTAATGGATCTAACGCCCAAATTTTCCCAGTACAAAAGTCTGAAAAAATATATAACCCATGTAAGCTTTTCATTTGATCTCCTCTATATATATAACCACCAGTAACAGAGCATCCAGAAACATTTTTTTCTTTAATTCCCATTAAACTGAATGGGTAGCTTGCATCACTGGGGTATTCAAATATTGGATTGATAAAACCCTCTTTATCGCATCCTGGTTCAGGATAACAATGATTTCCCTCCATTATATTCCATCCAAAGTTTCCTCCATTTTCTCCAAACTCTAAATAATTGATTTCTTCCCAGAGATATTGCCCAACATCTCCCATATAAATATCACCATTTTTGTTGTCGAAAGAAAACCGCCATACATTACGTAAACCATAGGCCCATATTTCACTTTTTATATCTGAATCATTATTTTTTTTATGCAAAACCAAAGGATTGTCATTAGGAATTAAATAACTTCCATCGTCTTGCGGATCAATGCGTAAAATAGAGCCAAAAAAATTATGTAAATTTTGTGCATTACCATATGGATCACCTGAAGCTCCCCCATCTCCAAATGATATATATAAATAATTGTCTATTGGATTAAAATCTAGATGACTCCCATTGTGATTATTAAATGGTTGTTCAAAATAGATTAGTTTTTTTTCTGACTCTATGTCTACTTCGTCTTTATTTTCTGATAAGCGAAATCGTGACACTACAGAATAATTTTCAGTATCAATATATGAAACATAAAAAAATCCATTAGATTGAAAATTTGGATCAAATACCATACCTAATAATCCACGTTCATCTGGAGTAATACTCACACTAATCTTTTTACTTAAATCAAGAAATAGTACTTTTTGATCAGAATTATGAATTAAATAGATTTTACCTGTTTGTTCAACAGCATACATTTGATTTGTTTTAGGCTCAAAAGCAGCAAAAACAGGTCGATTCAAGCCATCAACAATTATGGTAGTTTTTATGTCATCAATATCTTGAGCTATAACAAAAGATAACAGAAAAGATAAACAGTGCTTAAGATTCTTGTTCATTTAACAAAGCTTCCAATTCATTTTCATTAATAATTTTTATATTATTTTTTCTCGCTTTTTCTAATTTAGATCCAGCATTGTCCCCTACAATTAAAAAATTAGTTTTTGATGAAATGCTATTGGTTACTTTTGCCCCCTTTTTTTCTAATAATTCTTTTATTTGCACGCGTGAATAATTACTAAAACTACCAGTAATAACAAAAATATCACCAGAGAATTTAGATGAAATATCAAAAATTGTTTTATTTATTTTTACACCTTTGTCAATGCAGTTTTTTATAATCATAGTATTCTGTTTTTCTTTAAAAAAGTTGATAATTGAATTAGCTACAACAGAGCCAATGCCATCAATATTTTCTAATTCTTCAAAAGAAATTTTTGATAAATTTTCTATAGAAGATTGGCAATAAAAATCTAATATTTTTGAAACATGTTGTCCTACATGCAGAATCCCAAGAGCAAAAATAAATCTTGGGAATGAAGTTTCCTTAGAATTATCAATAGATTCTATAAGATTTGTTGCTGACTTTTTTTGAAATCTTTCTAATGATACTAAATCAGAATAACTAATAGTAAATAAATCATCAATATTTTTGATTAATCCTTCATCCATCAATTGATCTACAATTTGAGGGCCAAGGCCATCAATATTCATTGCATTTTTTGAACAAAAATGTTCTAATGCACTCTTAATTTTTGCTTTGCAAGCAACATTAATACACCTATAAGCAACCTGATCATCTGTTTTCTCAATTACAGAATTACAAGAAGGGCATTGAAAATCATATATATAGAATTTTTTGGTATTATTGGATCTTTTTTCTTTAATAACATTAACCACTTTTGGAATAACATCTCCAGATCTTTCAATAAGAACAAAATCATTAATACGAATATCTTTTTTATCAATTTCATCTTGGTTATGTAGGGTCGCGCTTGTAATTACAGCGCCTGATATCTCTACAGGCGCAACTTTTGCCACTGGAGTAATAACACCTGTGCGGCCTACTTGTAAAATAATATCTAATATCTGAGTTTCTTCTTTTTTCGATTTAAATTTTGCTGCAATAGCCCACCTTGGAGACCTAGATCTATCACCAAGACTATTTCTAAAGCTAGAATCATTAACTTTAATCACAGAGCCATCAATTTCATATGGTATAGATTCTCTTTCTTTCTCTAGAACGCTATGATATTCAATCATCTCTTCTGCTCCTTGAACTTTCTTTGAAAGCGGATTAACTGGCAATCCAATATCTTGAATATATTTTAATAAATCCCAATGATTATCAAATTTCAAATGAGCTGTATCACCCACTTCATAACAAAAAATAGATAGATTGCGTTGTGATGTAATTTTTGGATCTAGCTGCCTTACGCTGCCAGCAGCTGCATTCCTTGCATTTGCAAATACTTTTTCTTCATTTTCTTCTCTTGAAGCATTCAAAGATAAAAATTCATTTTTTGACATAAAAATTTCGCCTCTTATCTCAAGCAATGGAGGGGGATTTTTTAAATTTCTTAATTGCAATGGGATTGCATTAATTGTTTTAATATTGTGGGTAATATCTTCTCCTACATAGCCATCTCCCCTAGTAAGAGCACGATTTAATTGACCATTTTTATAAACAAGAGAAACCCCTAAACCGTCAATTTTAGGTTCTGCAACATAAGAAATGTTTTCTCTATTCAACCACTTGTTTATTCTCTTGTTAAAATCAGAAATTTCTTCATTATTAATTGCATTAGACAAAGATAGCATCGGTGTGATATGGGGAATACTTTCTAAATCGCTATTAACAGGGTGTCCTACTCGTTGGGTTGGAGAGAGTGGATCAATAAATTCTGGATTTTCTTTTTCCAATTGTTCAAGCTCTCTAAACAAAGCATCATATTCCTGATCACTTAAAATAGGGTTGTCTAATACATAATAAGCATAATTATGCTCATTAATAGAATGCCTCAATGAATTAATTTTTGCTTTAATATCTTTTGTCATGATATAATTTTCTTTATTGCTCTTAACCTATATAAAGGCAACGCTAATACAAGAAATATAGAGATTAAAATTCTCCATTTTTTCATTATAATTGATTTTCCATACATTTCAAAGTTATCTGTGGCAATCTCATTAAAATCTATCTCCCAAAACAATATACCTTCCTCATTCTCTCCATTATGGCGCTGCATTTTACCTGGTAATTCTATATTAAAAAGAAAATAATCATTCATTAAAGCTGTATTTTTTTCAAATTCATTTTCATGGAAATCAATTATAGGCTGAATCTCAAGAAAAAAATTTTTTGGTAATTTATTAACCATTGGATTTAAAGCATCTTTTATAATTAAAGATGAATTGATATCAATTTTATCTATCAAAGAATCTTTTTCAACATAATCAAAATAAGTTGTTATTTGATTGTTAATTTTTTCAAAGAAAATATCATTAGTGAGTGAATCTTGATATTCAAGAAGAGATGTTTTAATAATATATTTTTTTGCTGGAAGAATCCAAGAAATTTCATCTCCCTCTATATCTAAAAAATTAACTATGGATGGATATTTCTTATCTATCTCTAAATCATATACTATTGAAGAAAAAGAATATTCATCCCAAAAAAAATATTCCTTTTTTTCAACATTAATAATGTAATTGAGCGATTCCTCATCTATAAAAGCTATTTTCCCTTTGACTGGTTTTACATTAATTGTTTTTTTAACAATGTCATTATTAGAATTTTTATCTAATGTTGTAAGCCACTTTGCAGTATCTTCTGGATGAAGAAAATCATTATTTTCTATATCGAGTGTATTCCCACTAGATTCATATACAATTGAATAATTACCATCAGGGAACACAGAAATTTGTATCATATTCCAAGTACATGAGCTTAACATGAGAGATAAAATAATTAAAAAAATTTTCTTCATTGTAAAGGTGTGTTTTTATGAAATAACAGTAAAATCTTTTGGAGTCTTATTAAGAATCTGACACCCATTATCTTCAACAACAATATCATCCTCAATACGAACTCCACCAATATTTTCAATATATATTCCTGGTTCAACAGTCATTACATGATTGGATTGCAAAATATCTTTGCTGACTTTACTAAATCGAGGATTTTCATGAATTTCTAAACCAAGAGAATGTCCAAGTCCATGATCAAAATATTTTCCATAACCAGCGCTTGTGATGTGATCACGTGCAATAGAGTCGATTTTTTTGCAACTGACGTTGCTCTTGATACAATCAATGCTCTTTAATTGGGCTTCTAAAACAATATCATAAATTTCTTTTTGTTTTTCAGAATAACCCTTTGTTGCAACAGTGCGAGTCATATCTGCATGATATCCAGCATACTTTGCACCTGAATCAATTACCACTAATTCTCCAGGACCAATTTTTTTGTCTGTTGGGCGCTGATGGGGCATTGCAGAGTGTATGCCACTACCAACTATTGGAGAAAAAGCATCTGCGTCTGCATCGCCATATTTTCTATAAAGGAAAGAAAGTTGGTTAGCAATTTCTTTTTCTTCAACGCCAATTTGAATCATTGGGAATACTTCTGAAAATGCTTGATCCGTTATTTCTACAGCTGTTTTAATAGCATCAATCTCTTTTTTATCTTTAATCATTGCTAAAGATTCAATGCATCCAGAAGTCGCGTGCCAAGACGCATGTGACAAACTATCTTTTAGTTGAGCATAGATTTGATGTGAAACATTATTAGAGTCGAATGCAATATTTGAATTAGATGGTAATAAATTTGCTTTCTTTATTAAATCAAAATGAGAACCCCATGTAATGGTTGTCTTTGCACCTTTAACTTCATTTTTTGACTGAAACGTATATCGACCATCTGTAATGAATTCACACTTATCCTGTGTAATAAGCAATGAACCTGCAGAACCGGTAAAACCAGAAAGATATCTTATATGGGTAAGATTAGTGACAAGCATCCCATCTAAGTCTTCTTTAGCAAGCAGTGCTCTCAGGTTATTTTGACGCTTGGTAAAATACTGTTCACTCATTTTTTATCCTTTTTTTCAAGGGTAATTAAAATTTCTTTAGCTTGATTAATTTGCATCTTGTTTTTTGATGTATTAATAATCGCATTCAAACTTTTTTTAGCTTGTAAAGTTTTTCCTTGTTGTATTAAAAGTTTAATATATGGGATAGTCATTATTGCATTTTTTTGTTTTTTGTTTGAAGATTTTTTATGAATTGCTTTTTTAGTTGTTGGCGTTTTAATGGATAGCGATGGATTTAATCTTTTTAATGCTTCATAAAATATTTTTTTTGAAGACAAATTCTCTTTTTCGGCAATCTCAAAAAGCAATAAGTGCGCTGCATAGTAATTAGTATCATAATCAATGACAGATAATAGGTGTTTTTTTGCAGATGGAAAATTACCTTTCTCGAATGCTTTTTCACCTTTTAGATATATGCTATGAATGTTATTAATCATCTTCTATTTTTCTTTACCCAGTCTTCAATATACTTCAATGATTCTTTTACGGGAGTGCCAGGACCAAACAGTTTTCCTACTCCTATTTGTGATAATTCTTTAGAATCATTTTCTGGTATAATACCACCACCTGTTACCAAAACATTTTCAAGATTATTTTCTTTCATTAATTCAATTACTCGAGTAAAAATAGTCATATGTGCACCAGAAAGTATTGATAATGCAATTACATCCACTCCTTCTTGTATTGCAACTTGCACAATGCTGTTTGGCGTTTGCCTTAAACCTAAATAAATCACATCCATTCCTGCATCGCGATATGCTGCTGCTAACACCTTAATGCCTCGATCGTGGCCATCTAGGCCTGGTTTTGCCATTAATATTCTAATTGGTGGTTGTAATGCCATAATACTAACAATTTAACTAACCCAAACGTTAGACTCTCCTATTAAATCTTTTAACATTGTAATAAAATGATTGTTGATAGAAACACGTACTTTTTTTGATACAATCCTTCTCATAGATCCGTCCTCATTCATTAGATGTACTATAAAAGGGGATTCGCCAGAATTCTTTGTTGCAAGAGCATGAATTTCATTAAGTTTGTCTTTGGATATATTGGAAGCAATTTTAATATTCATTTCTTGTATTTTTAAAACCTCTTTTGCATGATTAATTGGCACCACTTCATCAACTTTAATTTTTAAATCTGCAAATTGATTTTGTACGCTAGAACTGCCTACAAGAAATACAATATTACCATCTTGAATAATTTCTTTATATTTGTCAAAAGCTTCATGAAATATGATTGCTTCAACCTGTCCTCCTAAGCAATCTAAATTAAAAAATGCCATTGGTCTGTTTTTTTTATCATAATGAAGTTTAAAACTAGAAATTGCACCACCAATTTTTATTATCGTATCTTCTTTTAAGTGTGTTTTATCTGTAAAGTCATAATTGCTAATCTCTTCCAGCGTATCAGCATATTTCAATAAAGGGTTTCCTGATATATAGAGACCTAAAACTTCTTTTTCTTTACTTAATTTATCTTGATTATCCCACTCTTCAACATTAGGCAACTCTGGTTCTTTAATTAGTTTTTCTTCATCGCCAAACAAGTTGATTTGATCTTTAGATGTGTTTTTATTGATCTGTTGCCCATATTTAATTGCATCATCAACTACTTCAAATAATTGTGCTCTATTTGTATGTATAGAATCAAAGGCTCCAGCAACAATTAAACTTTCTAAAACTTTTTTATTAACCAAGCGTTGATCTACTTTTGAAATAAAATCAAAAAATGAAGAAAAATTTCCTGATTTTTCTCTTGTATGAATAGCATCTTCTAAAGCTTTTATACCAACATTCTTTATTGCATTTAAACCATAAGAAATTTCATTCTCATTAATCGGAACAAAATTAATTTGAGATTTATTAATATCTGGTGCATGTACTTTAATGTCTAATTTTCTACACTCATTAATTAAAACTACTACTCTGTCTGTGTTAGTCATTTCACTTGTTAAATTTGCAGACATAAAATCAGCAGGGTAGTGAGCTTTAAGCCATGCAGTTTGATAAGATATATAAGAATAAGCTGTAGCGTGGCTTTTATTAAAACCGTATTGAGCAAATTTTTCAATTAACTCGAAGATTTGTCTAGCTTTTGGTTTTGATATACCATTTTTAATCGCTCCATTTATAAATTTTTCAGATAATTCATCCATTAGAGAAGTAATTTTTTTGCCAACTGCTTTTCGCATTTCATCTGCTTCAGCTAATGTAAATCCTGCAACGCGAGCAACAATTTCCATTACTTGTTCTTGATAAACAATAATACCGTGTGTTTCTTCTAGCACCTCATTAAGCAATGGGTGCACAGATTGAACTTCTTCTTTCCCATGAGATCTATCAATATAATGATTAATATTTTTCATTGGGCCAGGTCTATAAAGCGCTGTCATGGCAATTAAATCTTCAATAGCCTTAGGTTGTAATTTCTTTAGATATTCACGCATGCCTGAAGATTCAAACTGAAAAACTCCTACTGTTAATCCTTTTGAAAAAAGTTCATATACTTTTGGATCATCAAATGGTATAGAATTGATATCAATTTTTTTACCTAAACGTTTATAAACCAATTCAATTGTTTTATCAATCACTGTTAAATTTCTTAATCCAAGAAAGTCCATTTTCAAAAGACCTAATTTTTCTAACTCATTCATATCATACTGAGTTGTAAT
>CAYZYM010000029.1:0-4688 GCA_964482595.1 uncultured bacterium
ATTTCTTTGATATAATCAATAACTTGGTTCCTTCTTTCAATGCAAAAATCAATATCAATATCAGGTAAGCTAATTCTATCTGGATTTAAAAATCGTTCAAAAAGTAAATTATGTTTTAAAGGGTTTATATCAGTGATGCCAAGACAATAAGATGCCAAACTACCAGCAGCTGAGCCTCTTCCTGGCCCAACAGGGATATTGTTTTTCTTAGCATACTGAACAAAGTCTGCTGTGATCAAGAAGTAGCTAGCAAAGCCCATTTTTTTAATTACTGATAATTCATAATTCAGTCTTTCTTGTATTTCGGGTGTTTGCTCAGAAAAACGATTTTCGATGCCTTTATCACAAAGAATTTTTAAATACTCATCAATATTGTCCACTTTAGATCCATCAGGAATTTGATACCAAGGTAAATGATAGTCTTCCATTGGTATTTCAAGATCAATGGAATCAGTAATTGCGCGGGTGTTTTCTAATGCTTTTGGGAATTCTTTAAAGAGAGTAAACATTTCATCTTGAGATTTAAAATAAAACTCCTCTCCATAATATTTTAAACGTTTTGTGTCGCTTAATTGTTTCCCAGAACCAATACATATATGCACATCATGTGCGCTATGGTGTCCCTTTAAAGCATAATGAGCATCATTTGTCGCTACAATTGGTAAATTCATTTCTTTAGCAAGTTTTGTAGCAAGTTTAATATTTTGGATTTCTTCAGGAATGCCGTGATTTTGTAATTCAATATAATATCTATTCGGAAAAATCTTTGAATATTCTTCAGCTATAGCTTTACCGCTTTCATACCCGCTATAAATAAGTGTTTCTGGCAAAATACCTTTTAAGCACGCTGATAAACATATAATTCCTTCATTATGTTCTTTTAAAATATCAATATCAACTCTTGGTTTATAATAAAACCCTTCTAAATAGCCATGGGTTACAATTTTCATTAAATTTTTATATCCTTTGAAATTTTGGGCAATCAAAACCAAATGATTGTAGTTACCTCCCCTTATAGTTTTTTCTTTATCAAAACGACTCCCTTTTGCAACATATACCTCACAACCAATAATTGGTTTCACTCCGCTTAATTTTGCTTGGTTGTAAAAAGAAATTGCTCCAAACAAATTACCATGTTCTGTGAGGGCAACTGAATCCATATTCAAATCATCCATGGTATTAATAATTGTATTAATGGTTTGTGCTCCATCTAATAAACTATTATCAGAATGGTTATGTAAATGTATAAATTCGCTCTTCATCTAATATTAAAATATATCTTAATTACTCTATTATTGCCTGAAAAATCTTTAAAGATTTCGCTAGAAATTTTTTTATTTTTTTTCACTAAACTTATTATGGTTTCTGTGATTGGAGAATTAGGAATCTCAAAATACATAACTCCATCCTTCTTCAAGAATAAATCAATATTATTGATAAAAAATTTATAAAAAGACAAACCATCACTATTATCAGACAGTGCTATAAAAGGATCATGGTTTTTGACTGACTTATCAAGAGATTCAATTTCTTCAATTGCAAGATAAGGTGGGTTACTTATAATAATATCATAATATTTAAAATTCATAGAAAAAAAATCTTTTTTAACAAATTCTACATTGGAACAATTGATTTTTTTAGCATTCTTTATTGATGTTTCTATTGCCTTTGTTGATATATCAATTCCAGTAATAAAAAAATTTTTATATAATTTTGCTATACTAATAGACAAGCAACCTGTCCCACTTCCTACTTCTAACACATTCTTTTTTTCTATTAATGAAAAATCATTCTTAACACAATCAATAATTAATTCAGTTTCTGGCCTTGGAATAAATGTGCCAGGCGGAGTAAAAAATTCATTATCATAAAAATAGGTTTTACTCAAAATATGTTGTACGGGTATATTTTCTTTAAGCTTAGAAAAAGCATCCTCTAACAATTGAAGTTTTTCAAAAGGAATAGAATAATTTTTTGTATAAATATCGGATTTATTAATACCTAAAATATCCTGAACAAGTAATTCAGATTTTTTCTTATACTCATCAATATATAGCATTTCAAATTCAAGCAATTTTGAAGAAAAGTATTCATCTAATAATTTATTATACATTATTGATCCAACTTTGAATTGTCTTCTTCAAGTTTCAGTTTCTCAATAATGTGGTCTAAATTACCTTCTAAAGTGTCTTGTAGATTATGAGCGGTATAATTAATGCGATGATCAGTGATGCGACCTTGTGGGAAATTATATGTTCTTATTTTGGCAGATCTGTCACCCGTAGAAACTAAACTCTTTCTCATTTGATCTCTATCTTGATCAATTTTTTCTTGTTCTAAAGCAAATAGCCTTGCACGTAAAACTTTTAGCGCAGAAGCTTTGTTCTTATGTTGAGAACTTTCATCTTGGCATGTTACTACTAGTCCAGTAGGAATATGTGTAATCCTAATAGCAGATTCAGTTTTATTGACATGTTGACCCCCAGCTCCACTTGCACGATATGTAGCAATTTTTAAATCAGATTCATTTATTTCTATTTCTGCTTGTTCTGCTTCTGGGAGAACAGCCACAGTTGCGGCAGAAGTATGTACTCGTCCTCCAGATTCTGTTTTTGGTATTCTTTGAACTCTGTGCACTCCACCCTCATATTTATATAAACCATATGCCTTTTGTCCTTGAATATTAAAAATAATTGATTTCAATCCACCTACACCTATTTCATTCATATCCATCACTGTGATTGACATTCCGTTTTTTTCTGCATACTTAGAATACATTCTGAATAAATCTGCAGCAAATAAGGCTGCTTCGTCTCCGCCTGTTCCAGCTCTTATTTCAATAATCGCATTTTTATTATCATTAGGATCATTTGTAATCAATAGTTTTGTTAGTTGTTGTTCTAAATCTGTAATTTTTTTCAACAATATAGATTTTTCACTTTTCACTAATTCTTCCATTTCTTTTTCATCAGAAAGCTCTTCTAAGTCACTTAATTCTTTATTTAAAACAACAAATTGTTTGCTTAATTCATATGATTCCTCTATTGCGCTTCTTTGCTTTGATAAATCAGTGATTTTTGCCTGATTTAATACGTTGTCAGGGTGTATCATTTCCTGGGTTATATTGTCATACTGAACAATAATATCTTTAGCTTTAGATAGGATATCCATAGGTTAAAATCTGTTAATAAAAAATATTTAGGAATCTTTTTTCTTATACTTACGATTGAATTTCTCAATACGTCCGGCCGTATCAACTAATGTACGTTGGCCAGTATAGTATGGATGTGATTTATCAGAAATCTCTATTTTGAATAGAGGATATTCGTTACCGTCTTCCCATTTAACGGTTTCATCTGTTTTCACAGTTGATTTGGTTAAAAAAGAATAGTTAATTGCACTATCTTCAAAAACCACTAATCTATATTCTTTAGAATGTATATCTTTTTTCATTTTAGCTCTTCTAAGCTTTTTCTTATTCTTTTAATGCCTTCTTTGATGATTTCTTTGCTTGTTGCAAAGGAAAATCTTAAATACCCTTTTGCGCCAAAACCATCACCTGCAACCGTTACTACACTTGCAGTGTCGAGAATATAGTCAGAAAGGTCGAAAGTGTCTTGTAAAATTTTACCCTCTTTTGTTTCTTTGTTTAAGTAGTGTGAAAAGTCTGGGAACATATAAAATGCTCCGCCTGGCATAGAACAACTTACTCCGTTTAAACTGTTTAATTGATCAAACATTACTTGTCTTCTTTCTTCAAATTTTTTCTTCATATCTAAAACAGGCTGTTGGTCCCCTAGAAGGGCAGCAACAGATGCTTTTTGTCCTATTGCATTTGGGCATGAAGTGGTTTGCCCTTGAATCTTAGACATGGCTTTGACTATAGATTCATTGCCAGTCGCATATCCAATACGCCATCCAGTCATTGCATAAGTTTTGGACATACTTCGAATTGTTAATACCTCAACGCCAGCAGTATTTAATTTATCAATTGAAGTAAATTTATTATCATAAACCAGCTCTTCATAAGTTTCGTCTGAAATAACAATCCAATTATTTTCTTTGCTAATGTCTAATAATTTAGTAATCGCATCATTAGACCAAACTCCACCTGTAGGATTGCTAGGAGAATTAATAATAACGCCTTTAACGCTAGAATCAATTTTATCATTTAGATCATGAAAATCTGGTTCAAATTGTTTTGATGGTAAAGTATTCACTAAAACAGGAGTAGCTCCAGATAGCGTTACAAATTCAGGGAAAGAAACCCAATAGGGTGAAAAGATTATTACTTTATCGCCTTTGTCAAAAAGTGCCTGGCAGGCAACAGATAAAGACTGTTTTCCACCGTTAGAAACAATGATTTGTGATACATCATAAGATAATCCTGTCATTTTGACTACCTTCTGTTGGATTGCTTCTTTTAACTCCAACATTCCAGACCCAGGAGTATATTTTGTATAACCGTCGTCTATAGCTTTTTTCCCAGCTTTAATGATATGAGATGGAGTATTAAAATCAGGTTCACCAACCCCAAAATTAATTATATCAATGCCTTTTGATCGTAATGCTGCAGCTTTTGCAGTCATTTGCAAGGTAAACGAAGGTTTAATCTTGTCAACTAACTTGGATAGCTTAACGGACATTTACTGACTCATTTTATCAAGAAATTCTTGATTTGTTTTTGA
>CAYZYM010000030.1:0-8825 GCA_964482595.1 uncultured bacterium
TCATCTCCTGCGAATCCATCGAAAACATAAAAATCTTTCTCAAGCGTATTATATGTTTCAATCACCTTATTGTATAAATAATCAAAATTCTGTTCTGAAATTGGGTGGTTTACATCTCCCCACCATATATTATGAGATGAATAATCTTCTTGTACAATAAATTTGTCTTTAGGAATTCTTCCAGAAAATTCTCCAGTATCGACCATTAATGCACCATTATGTCCAATAACTCCTTCATTGAACTTAACTGCATCTTCAATCAGCCTATCAGCAGAAGCATTTCTAATATAGTTGGTATTTTTTATGTTAAGATGTTCTAACATTATTTTTCACCTCTAGGATGAGCTTTTTTAATTGTTTCTTTTAAGTTGCCAAGCGTAACATGAGTGTATATTTGCGTTGAAGATAAGCTTTCATGGCCGAGCAAAGACTGAATAGCATTAATTGATACACCGCTATTTAAAAGATGTGTTGCGAACGAATGCCTCAAAGTGTGAGGTCCATATGAAGCCAAATTTAATTGTTTCAAGTTATTCATAACGATAGTTTGAACTTTCCTTTCTTTTAATGCTTTATTTTTTTTGTTGACGAATAAATTATTGTTATATAACTCTTTTGCCAAAGGATATTTTTCTATTATTTTTAAATATTCTATTATCAAATCTTTAGTATAGTTGTCAAAATTAACTATCCTTTGTTTTTTTCCCTTTCCAAAAACTTTAATTTTGTTATTTGAGAAATCAATATCTGAAAGTTTTATAGAAATAAGTTCGTTTAATCTTATTCCAGAACTAAAAAATAACATTATTATTGCTTGATCTCTTTTTTTACTTCGATCATCCAAATTTTCATTAAGATTTATTTTTTCAACAATTTTTTCTACTTGTTCCTTAGATAAAAATGTTGGCATACTCTTCTTATATTTAGGTGAAGGATATGATTTAATTTCATTAAGCGTTATATCATCTATGACTCTTTCCATGTGCAAAAATTTATAAAATGTTTTCAAAGCTGACAAAACACGAGCAAAAGATCTCGGATTTATTTGGCCTTCTAGTGATGATTGGAATTTAAAAATATCATCTTTTTTTATTTTATTATATTGAAGTTTATTTTCTTGAATAAAATTGCTATAAACATTTAAATCTCGTGAATAAGATTGAATAGTTTGATCTGAATATCCTCTATCTTTTTTTAGAAAGATTAAAAATTCATTCTTATTTTTTTCAAATTCTTTCATTTAATATATCCTGAAAAATTTTCTCGAAATTCTTATCTGCATTAGCTCTAAAACTAACCTTGTCACCAGAAGTAGGATGATTAAAAGATATAGATTCAGCATGTAAACAAAAACCGCCTATATTAGAATAATATTCATTTAATTGGGTATTAATATTTCTAGAGTATTCTTTAGATTTTTTAATTCCACCTCCATACAACTCATCACCAAATATTGGATATCCCAATTCTTTGCAATGCACTCTGATTTGATGAGTTCTTCCTGTCTTGGGTAGAAATTTTACTATTGATAAACATTTCCCTCTTTTCATTAATTCAAATTCAGAAGTTGCCTTTTTTCCTTCATGAGAAATTTCAAATTTCATTGGATTTCTTTTATTGCGATTGAGAAAATTTTCTAGCATACCATCCTCTTTATCAAATGAGCCCCAAGTAATGGCTATATATTCTTTTTTTATTGTTCTTTCTTGAAATTGTTCAGCAATTTTCCAATGAGCATACTCATTAAATGGGATAATCATAACACCAGTTGTATCTTTATCTAACCTATGCACTATACCAGGCCTTAAAGGGTCAACAGAGCTTTTAATATCATTTTGAAATGTATTTAAAATGATATTAACAATAGTTTTATTATGATTACCTTTTGCAGGATGTGAAATAATGCCGCGAGGCTTATTAATAATTGCAAAATCTTTATCTTTATATATTACATCTATGGGATATTCCCATTTTTCTAATGACAATTCACTATTTTTTTTGTTTTCTTCAAAATTGATTTCTATAACATCACCATAATTCAAAATTGAATTCTTTTTAATTGATTCACCATTTATCTTAACAAGTTTATTATCAATCATTTTTTGAATATTTGTTCGAGAAAATTCTTTTAATCTTTGAGATAGAAAAAGATCTACTCTTATAAGTTCATCTGAAGAAGAAACCGCTATTTTCATAAATTATCGCCTCTGGACAATTATAGAGCTACAAAGCAAAAACAACAATCCTATTGTTACTGAAGAATCTGCTACATTAAATACGTATGGAAAAATATCAATATCAAATTGAATAAAATCAACAACGTATCCTCTAAAAATTCTATCAATAATATTGCCTATAGCACCACCAATAATTAATAGTAAGGATATTTGGGAAGAATTACTTTGAAATTCTTTATCTTGCAATAATGAGATTAAATAAAATGTAATAATTATAGGAAATACAATAAAAAATATTCTAGATGCGCCAAAATTAGAAAAGAGACCAAACGCAATTCCTGTGTTTTCTAGATATGTAAAGTTGATTATTCCATCAATAATCGGAATTGAATCATATTCATATTGAACTTTGTTTTGATAAATATAATTTTTTGAAATCTGATCAATCAAAACAATGAAGCAGACTATAAAAAAATTCATAATAGATTTAGTTTTTTCTTCTCCTTGCAAAGAACACCTTTTGTAGCATTTGGCACTTCTAAAAGTCTTTCTTCTGGTATTAAAGGAGATTGAGGACATTCACATTTTTCCGGATCATCAATAGAAACTTCACAAATACCATAACTTCCATTATCAATTCTTTGAAGTGCTTTCTCAAGATTAGTTAGATAATCAGATTCACGAGAAATTAATAAAAAACTTTTTTCAACTTCATGTGACTCTGTTCCTTCGTCATGATCTTCTGATGAATTATTATCTGAGAATAAAGAATTGTTGTCTGAATCAGATGAACGTATGCCTTGCATACTTTCATTAATCTCTTCTATTTTTCGAAGAATATTTTTTCTAAACATTTCAAGCTTAGTTTTTGAATATTTGCTTTTCAATTTATTTGTTACTTTCTTTTTTTATATAAATATTAAAATTGTTTCCTTCATACTCGAAAACTGAATTATAATCACTATTTTCCATTTTGTCCACTATATCCAAGCATAATATTTCACTCATAAAATATTCATTATGTTTTTTTATAGCATTAATTATATCGCTAGAAAAATCATTAGATAATATAATACGATCATCAACATCAAATCCCGCATCTTTTCTCATAACTTGAATATGTCTAATAATTTCTCTAATCATCCCTTCCATTTTCAAATTTTCATCTATATGTGTTGCAATAGATATAATAATATTATTTGAAAAGAAAGATTCATAGCCTTCTTTGCCTTCAATTGTTGGTATAATATCCTCATTAAGAATATCAAAATTTTCTGAAGGAAGCTTTTCATTGTTGAGGTAATTATACATAGTTTTATATCCATCCATTTTAGATATATCTTTAATTACATCTTGCATATCATCTCCAAATTTTGAAGATAAAATTTTGAAATTTGGTTTGATTGTAAATAATCCCATATCTTCTAAAACATCTGTAATTACAATTGTTTTTATATTTAACTCATCAAGAATAATATTTTCTTGGCTCTTAATAAACTCAGCGATATCTGAATTTGTTTCATAGATTTTTATTTCAGAAAGAGGTTGTCTTACTTTAATATTTGCTTTCTTTCTTGCAGCTCTTCCTCCTTCCATAACTCTCTTTAGCACATCAACCTTTTCAATCAGTTCTAAATCAATTTTTTTCTCATCAAAATCAGGATAAGAACATAAATGAACACTTTCATAATCTTCTTTTGATATATTGCTATACATATGCTCTGTTACAAATGGTAAAATAGGAGCTAAAACTTTTATAACAGACATTAAAACATCATACAAAGTTTGATAAGCAACAAGTTTATCATTATCATTTTCACTTTTCCAAAATCTTCTTCTGTTTCGTCTGATATACCAATTAGAAAGGTCATCAATAAATAACTCAATTTTCTTTAAAAGCTTGTCTGCTTCAAAAGCATCATAGTGCGCATGAGACTCTTTAATTAATAAGTTAACCTTTGCCATAATCCAATTATCAAGTAAAGTATAATCAGCTGAATTGATTTTATTTTTATTGGGTTCAAAATTATCAACATTTGCATAGGTACAGAAAAAAGAATAAATATTCCAAAAACCTATTAACCGTTTACGGACATCATCAGCTTTCTTATAGCCAAATAATAAATTGTTCTCAACATTCTGCCTTACATACATCCATCGCATTACATCCACGCCCATTTTTTCAGCAGCATCGTCAAACCAAATTGCATTTCCTGAAGATTTATGCATTTCTTTTCCATGTTCATCCTTAACAAGTGCATGACCAAGAAGGTTTCTAAATGGAGGTTTATCTTCTAGAAAACTTGACATAGCAAGAAGAGAATAAAACCAATTTCTAAATTGTCCTGGAAAACATTCTGTAATAAAATCTGCTGGAAACCATTCCTTCCAATATTCTTTATCTTGAAAATATCCCATAGTAGAAAATGGTACAATTCCTGCATCAAGCCAAGGATTGCCAACATCTTCAATTCTAGTCCCAATTAGGCCTGTTTCAGGATGTTTAATTTTTACATAATCAATCCAAGGGCGATGAGGAGTATTTCCTTCAAACTTATCCCATCCCTCAACAGCAAGTTCTTTTAATTCTTCTTTAGATCCCACAACATGAAAACTTCCATCTTCGAAAGTCCATATTGGCAATGCCAAACCCCAAAATCTTTTCTTAGATATCATCCAATCGCCCATATTGTCTAACCAATTATGTTCACTTTCTTGTCCCCATTCTGGAATCCAGTTAATTTGATCAACAACATTTTTAATTCTTTCTCTCCATTCCATATTGATATACCACTCATTCACTTGTTTAAACACAAGTTCTTCTCCAGATCTCCAACAATGTGGATATATGTGAGGATAATCTTCGGCATATAAAAGCAAATCTCTATCTTTTAAATCTTGTAATATTTTCTCTGTAGTATTTTTATCAGTTGCATTCAAACCTGATAGAAAATCAAATCCATCGAGGAAATTAGCTTGATTATCAATTGGTGATATTTCAACAAATCCTTCTTTTTTACATATCTTATTATCAATTGAACCGCATCCGCCAGCCATATGAACTATGCCTGTTCCTTCACCTTCGACAACCATATCATTTCCTTCTGAATCTTTTCCTCCATCAACAATAATATGACACTTAATTGCATTAATCTCTTTTTCTTCTAAATCTGGATTTACATTTGGATAACCGCCATTATGCTTTTGAGCATCAAGATGATCATATGGACCATGATATTTCCATCCAACCATATCTTTACCTTTGATTTTTTCAAGAATCTTATATTCTCCTCTCTCTTTAAAAATCTGATCTAATGTTTTTAGCTTTGGAACACCTTCAACCCAGTTTTTGTTTTCAGAAAACTCTTTGCCAAGACGTTGAAATTTTAAATTTTTATCTGCAACATAATAAATTGAACCATCATGCATAGATACTTTGGCGTAGTCCAATTTAGTATTTACTGCAACAGCAATATTTGACGATAGAGTCCAAGGAGTAGTAGTCCAAATAAGTAAAAATTCATTTTTCGTATCTTGTAAAGGAAATTTCACAAAAGCGCCTTTATGAACAGTTAATTTTCTTCCCTCAATAATTTCCATTTGTGAATATGAAGTACCAGATCTCCCAGACCATGGCACAACATCAGTTCCACGATAAATTTTATCTTCATCAAATAATTTTTTTAGGAAAGCCCATATTGCATAATTGTTAGACTCAGACATAGTATAGTATGAATTATCCCAATCCATCCAATAACCAAGTCTTTTAGATTGATTAGTTTGTATTTCTGAATATTTTTCTACTCTTTCTTTACAAAGATTGACAAACTTTTCTACACCAAGGTCTTGAACTTCTTTTTTAGACTTAATTCCGAGTTCTTTTTCTACTTCAATCTCTACCCATAGTCCTTGACAGTCAAAACCATTTTGATAGCGTAATTGATAGCCTTGCATAGCTTTATAGCGTTGATAAATATCTTTTAATGTTCTACCCCACGCATGATGGACACCCATAGGATTGTTTGCAGTGATTGGCCCATCAAGAAAGCTCCATTTCTCACCTTTAGAATTTTGTTGAACTAATTTTTGAAAAATTTTGTTTTTCTCCCAAAAATCAAGTATATCATGTTCAATAGATATAAAATCTGCTTTTGGATTTTCTTTTTTTATACTCATAGCGATTAACTACGAACTTATAAGAAATGTTGAATTATTGCAATTTTTAGATATTTATCTTCGAAGAGTTAAAAATCTAGACAGCTTACCACGTTTAACTAAAACTAAGATTCTTTTTCCTTCTTCATATCCGTTCATCTGTTCTTCGAAGTCTTTAATATTAGATACTTTCTTTTGCCCTATGCGAGTTATTAAATCTCCCACCTTAAAACCAGCTTTATCAGCAATCTCTTTAGGCGTTAAATCTGTAATAATAACACCAGTTAATTCTGATTGATTTAATCGACTTGATTGTTCAGGAGAAATATTAAATTTATCAATTAAATCTTTTGATATATTGCTGACTACAAATCCAAAATCTATATTTCTATAGCTGTCATCTAATACTAAACTGTCCGTATCTTTTTCTCTTAAAACAACATAAATATCTTTTTCATTTCCAGAACGTAAAATATTAAGCTTCACTTTAGAACCTGGTTTAGTGTTTGATATTAAATTTTTTAATTCAGATCCATTGTTTATAGTTTTGTCTTCAAAACCAACAATAATATCACTGGCTTCTAATCCGGCTTCTTCTGCGGGACTTCCTGAAACAATTTCACCAATAATTGCACCTTGCATTGAATCAAGATCCATCGCTTCATAAATCTCTTCATTGATATCTTGCATATAAATTCCTAGAAAAGAACGCACAACATACCCTTTTGAGATCAAATCAGCTTTAACCTTTGTTACTATATTCGATGGAATAGCAAAACCTACTCCAGAATTAGATCGTGATCCTGAAATAATTGCAGCATTAATTCCCACTAACTCTCCATTCATGTTTAACAATGCTCCGCCGCTATTTCCTGGATTAATGGCAGCGTCAGTTTGTATAAAATTTTGATATTTATCTCCTCCTCGCGTCATTACATTATCACGCCCTACTGCACTTACAATACCTGCAGTAACAGTATGACTCAAATTTGCAGAAAAAGGACTTCCAATTGCCAAGACCCATTCACCAACTCTAACATTGTCAGAATTTCCAATTTTTACTGCTTTTATATCGTCTGCTTCAATCTGTAAAATAGCTAAATCTGTTCCTTCATCAAGACCAATAATTTGTGCATCAAACATTCTTTTATCCATTAATTGTATGATAATTTCATCGACAGGTTTTCCGTTATCAATGACAACATGATGATTGGTTACAATATACCCATTATCTACATCTACAATTACGCCAGATCCTAAGGATTTTCCTTCATAAGAATCGGGAACATCTCTTCCCCAAAATCTATAAAAGTCTTGAACGCCTTCATCTACTGAGTAAGTCTTTTTAGCTGTAATAGTGACAACAGACTCATTCACATCATCTACGATATCAGCAAACAATGTACTAAATTGATCAACAATTGGATTTTGACCAAAAATAAAAGATATTAGAATAGTTAATGTGAGTACTTTTTTCATTTTATATCCATTATATAGAGAAAGTTAAAATAAGTTCCACGATTAGTCTAATCCTGATTCTAGAAATTCTATAAAATCATCCACATTTCTTGACATTCCTGGAAATTCTCCAATAATAGAGTCTTCTTTATCCAAAATAACATAATAAGGAAGTGCGGCAGTTTGAAATCTGTCAATCTGATATTGTCTTTTTTCTAAATAATTATCTCCAGCATCAGTATAGAGACTAACTAGAACAAATTGTTTCATTAACTGTTCTACAGATTCTTGTTTAAATATATTGGTTTCCATCCAACGACAATTGGTACATGTAACTCCAGTAAAATCAATAAATATGTTTCTGTTATCTTCTTTTGCTAATTCAAAACCTTCTTCCAAAGAATGCACCCAATCTAGATTAGAATATTCCTTTTTTGGAGGTAAATATGATTCAATGGTCCCATTAATAGCATATCCAAAATTTCCTGATAATAAATACAGTGACAGAGCTAAGAATGCAATTGAGAGTAAGCTTCTTTGATAAGAGAATTCTATTTTAGAATCATTTTTAAATCGAATATATCCTACAATATAGATAGAACATAAGGCCATAATAATTGCCCAACAACTAAGTACTACTTCATAAGTAAATATATCCCACTGCCATACCAAATCTGTATTACTAATGAATTTAAAGGCTGCTGCTATTTCTAAAAATCCCATAATTACTTTTACAGAGTTTAACCAACCGCCTGACTGAGGCATCTTTGTTAAATAATGTGGAAAAAGAGCCAATAAGAAAAAAGGAGATGCAAAAGCTAAACTAAACATTAACATGCCAATAATAGGCCAAAACCATTCTCCTTGTGATGCTGCAACCAGTATTAAACCCATAAATGCCACTGTACATGTAAAAGAAGTAAGAGTAAAAGTTAAAGCCATAAATAATATACCTGCATATCCTTCAGAGTTTTCTCTCTGGAGTGAAAAACGCTTCAATGATTGAGGAAGATCAATTTCATAAAAACCAAAAAG
>CAYZYM010000031.1:0-4817 GCA_964482595.1 uncultured bacterium
AATCTTTTTCTGGTCTCTTTGATAAAATCTTCTTTAGAAGTATAATTATAGTCATCGTTTTTATATACATAGCCTATAAGCAATGCATTGTTTAGCTCTCTTTCAATATGATATTGAATTGAACTCTGAACACCAGGTGACATATTCGGGTTTAGCGATAACACCCTATCTTGAAGTGGTAATTTTGCAATAAAATCATCTCCAACAAAATTATAAACTTTATCATTTTTAATTTCTTTTGCATCTACAAATAATTTTTGCACTGTGCTAGAGGTCAATCTAAATCCACACATATCAGCAGCACATTCTGTTTCAATAAAAACTTGCATCACGTTATATCTACCACTAACATATTCGCTACCTTTACATATTTTCCCTTCTTTATCTCTCCAGTTTGGTCTACTAAATAAAATGACCTGATCTTCTGTCAACTCTTTCAATGCAACTCTTAAATTTTGAAAATCATTTTCTTGCCATTCAAAAATAGGTTTAAATGCCCAATTTTTTTCCAGTGCTTCTTTTTCAAAAGAGTCGAGCGTATTTTTTTCGACAGCATTTATGGGTTGATCAAAATACATCAATTGAATAGGTTTTTTGTCTTTAAATAGTTTTGGAACATCATCCTTATACGTATTGACTAAAGTGTTTGCTGTTGGCGTATGAAAAAGATTCGGATGACGATGGGTTCCACCTATCGTCATATTGTTTAATTTATTAAGAGAATCAAACACAATTGCGTTATCAAAATAATTATAGTCTTTATCAACATGAAACGCTACAGGCCATTGACTTACAATATGGAAATCATTTTCTTCGATATATTTGCCATGACGGATACATTCTTCCTCTATAGATTCTTCAGAAGATACAATGGAATCATGCAAATGAATTTTAAATTCAAAATTTGAGTTTTCAAGAGGAGCATTAATTTCTTTTTCAATTTGTTTATTGATTATATCTCTGAATTGAAGTTTTTCTTTTTTTGATTTTAAATCTTCTTTTCTTGAAATAAAAGTATATATGTTAATTTGATGTTTCATTTAAATTATTTTTTCCTATTCAATATTTATATTTTGCGGAGAGAGAGTGATTCGAACCCTCGATACGATTACTCGTATAACACCTTAGCAGGGTGCCGCTTTCAACCGCTCAGCCACCTCTCCAAGTTTTGAGAATTTATATACTACTAGACAAAAAAGATACTAGTCTATCTTTTAAATTATCAAGTCCAGAGTTGCTCACAGATGATATATCAATATATTCCTCAGAAAAATTATTCCATTGACTTAATTTTTTTGGATCTTGTGTAGTGTCTAATTTTGTACGAACTACCAAGGTTGGTTTATCCATAAGCGTGTCATTAAATGTCTCTAATTCTTTCTTTAGTTTATCAAACGTTTCTTGAGGATTTTCTTCCAAAATATCAATGAGAAATAATAATATCTTATTGCGTTCAATATGTTTTAAAAACTGATGTCCAAGTCCTTTTCCTTCGCTTGCGCCCTCAATTAATCCAGGAATGTCAGCCATCACAAATGACTGGTATTCACCATACTTTACAATTCCTAAGTGCGGTTGCAATGTGGTAAAAGGATAGTCAGCAATCTTTGGTTTTGCTGTAGTCATCACAGATAATAATGTTGATTTACCAGCATTTGGTAAACCTACTAATCCTACGTCTGCTAACACTTTTAATTCTAATTCTACTTTGAGATGGTCTCCCTTTGTTCCTTCTTGTGAAAAACGAGGCGTTTGTTGGGTGGAGGACTTAAAATGATGATTCCCTTTTCCTCCAATGCCTCCTTCGCATACAATATGAGAGTGATTATCTTCTACCATATCTACAATGACTTTGCTAGAAGCTTCTTCTTTAATAACCGTCCCACACGGGATTTCTATAATTAAATTTTCTCCAGATTTACCAGTTCTTTTATTTGGGCCGCCTGATTGTCCATTTTTGGCTTTATATAAGCGACGATATCGAATATCTTGCAAGGTATGAAGGTTAGTATTAGTAACAAAAACAATATCTCCACCTTTACCGCCATCTCCACCACTAGGACCGCCTTTGTCTATGTATTTTTCTCGATGAAAAGACACGATACCTTTGCCGCCGTTGCCTGCTTGCAACTCAATCTTTGCATAATCGATAAACATGATATAAGAAGTTAAAAATTGTTAATGATTTCGTCGCCAAACTCTGAACATTTCAGAAGTGTAGCATCGTCAAGCAATCGATGAAAATCATAGGTTACTTTTTTCGAAGAAATTGCTTTTTCTAATCCATTTATGATGGTTTCAGAAGCTTCGTTCCATCCCATATATTCTAGCATTAGCGCTCCAGATAAGATAACTGAAGATGGATTTACTTTATCTAGGCCAGCATATTTTGGAGCAGTGCCATGGGTTGCTTCAAAAATAGCATGTCCTGTATTAAAATTAATATTTGCACCCGGCGCAATACCAATACCTCCTACTGAAGCTGCAGCTGCATCTGAAATATAGTCTCCATTTAAATTCATCGTAGCAATAACATCATATTCGCTTGGTCGCAATAGAATTTGTTGTAAAAAGGCATCTGTGATGCCATCTTTCACTAATAATTTCCCACTATCAAGTGCATCAGATTGTGCTTTGTTAGCAGCGTCTGATCCTTCAGATTCTTTAATTTTATCATACTGGTTCCAAGTAAAGACTTTATCCCCAAAATGAGCCTCTGCATATTCATATCCCCATTTTTTAAAATATCCTTCAGTAAACTTCATGATATTGCCTTTATGAACAAGTGTTAAGCTCTTACGATTGTTTTTCAATGCATACTCAATTGCTGCATGGACCAAACGATGAGTTCCCTCTTGTGATATTGGCTTAATTCCAATAGAGCTAGATTCAGGGAATCGTATTTTTTTACCAACTCCCAATTCATTAATTAAGTCTATAACTTTCCCTGCTCCATCTGAACCATTTTCCCACTCTATTCCAGCATAAATATCTTCCGTATTTTCTCTGAAAATTGTCATATCGACAGTGCTAGGATCCGACAAAGGAGAAGGAGTGCCTTTATACAACCTTACCGGCCTAACACAAGCAAATAAATCTAATTCTTTTCTTAAAGTAACATTAAGGGATCGAAATCCTCCTCCAATTGGAGTGGTTAGTGGTCCTTTAATAGCAATAACATGATCTTCAATGATTTTAAGCGTATCATCAGGAAGCCATTCTCCATTTCTCTCAAATGATTTTTCTCCTGCAAACACTTCAAACCATTCAATACGTTTTGATGAACCATATACATGATGCACAGCAGCATCAATCACTTTTTGGCTAGCTCGCCAAATATCAGGACCAATACCATCTCCCTCGATAAAAGGGATAATTGGATTATCAGAAACAACTAAATTTCCATCAACAAATTTTATTTTATCTGCCATTATTTTAATTTCTCTTTCAATCTTTTTTCAATATTTGCCGGAACAAATTTTGTCAATTCTGCATCATGTTTTGCTAAATCTTTAATGATTGTTGAGTTCAAGTGAAGAAATTTTTCATCAGGAATCATCAGCAACGATGAAACAGAGGAATCAATGCTATAATTAACGTTTGCCATTTGAAATTCAAATTCAAAGTCACTAACATGTCTTAATCCTCTAATAATCGCTACAGCGCCACAATCTTTTGCAAAATTAATTACCAAATTTTTAGGATTAGAGTGAACATATATATTGTCAATATCATTGAAACATTCTTCAATCATTTCCACGCGCTCATCATGGCTGAAAAGTGGATTTTTTTGAACATTGTCAGATACACAAATATGCACTTCATCAAACAGTTTAGACGCTCTTGTTGCTATGTCTATATGTCCATAGTGAATAGGATCAAAGGTGCCTGGATATATAATTTTTTTCATCGTTCCCAATAAAGTATGTTTGTGCCCCCAAATTTACTAATTTTATCATATCCTGCAAGAAATTCATGGCTTTTACACTCTAAGATAAACACGCCTCCTTTATTGAGCCTATTTAGACATAATGTTATCAAATTATTTGTGTTTGAATCAGTATATGGTGGATCTGCAAAAATCGCATCATAGGATGCAGATTTTTTAAGAAATCTATTTGCATCTCTTACCATAAAATTGAAATCATTATATGCAATTTCTTTTGCATTCATAATGATTTGATTCATATGTTTTTTTTCTAATTCAATAAAGGTTACTGATTTAGCTCCTCTGCTTGCAGCTTCAAAGCCTACAATACCAGAACCGGCATATAAATCAAGGAAATCTTTTCCTTCTAATGATTTTAAAGTATCAAAAATGCTTTTTCTTGCAATGGAGGTAGTTGGGCGATATTCAAACTTTTTATTCGATTGAATAGCATGGTTTTTAAACTGACCTGCTAATATCTTCATTAATTTAAAATAGTAATATAAATATGAGTCGAGTTGTCAGATTTTTTAAATGACATCTTGCGAATAATAAAATTATTGTAACCTTTTATTTGAGTCATAATATCTTTAAACATATCTTTTTGATCTACTCTTAAAATCAAATTATCAACTTTCTCATCTAATAATCTGCCATCAATAAGTTTAAAGTCTATATTTTTTATATCAACAACTGAATTAAGAAAATTAGAAACTGACATAGAGCTTTGATCAACTTCTGGTGGTGCAAACAATTCTATCTTGTATGATATCTTATTTTCTGAAAGATTGATCGCTTTAACTAAATTTGGATCTACACCAATTAATAAACCTGTAATGTCTACGTCCCCTTTCGCTGAAAGAATTCCATTCACAACACTTAATGAATC
>CAYZYM010000032.1:0-2733 GCA_964482595.1 uncultured bacterium
TAAATGAATCGCTCAAAGAAGAGGCTGATGAAATTTTATCAAAAGGTGATACATGTATTATGTCTTATACAACACAATTTGTCAGTGAATCAATTACGGAGAATAAAAAAATTGGGTTCAGAATTCCTCAGCATGCATTTCTTCATGCTCTTTTATTAGAATATCAAAAGCCTATTACAAGCACTAGCGTTAATAGGACAGATCAATCTCCTTTAAATAACCCCAATTCCATTCAAGAAGAGTTTGGACAAGAGATTGATTTACTCATTGATGCAGGTGAAATAAAAAACAAAAAAGCATCAAAAATTTATATTTTTGACAATAAAACAATTACACAAATTAGATAAATGTTGAAAAAAAGCACTTTAATATTAATGGTTTGTAGTCTTTATGCCCAATCTATTACGGTTGGAGAAGAATACAAATATGAGGTGCTTTTTGGTCCATTTAAACTAGGAAAAGCAAGCTTAAAAACGGAGAAAGTTGAAATTATTAACAATAAAGAAGTGTATCATTTTCGCTTTTATGTTAAAACTTCAAAACTCGGTGATAGATTATATAAAATTTGAGTTGAAATTAATACGTGGATTAACAAAGATGATTTAGCTCTAATAAAACAAGAAAAAAATATTAGAGAAAAGAATTTTCGAAGACAATCTACCACTACCATTGCAAATAATATTGCAACAACTAATAACAAAGAATACGCCCTACCAGATAAAGTAATTGATCCTTATGGATTAATTATGATAATGCGCGATATCAATATCCAAGAGAATAGTTCAAAGAAATTTTTAACAATTGATGAAGGACGAGTAAGAGAAATTGAAATCAAAAATATTGGTTATGACAAGATTCGTACCCCTGCTGGCAAGTTCAATGCCTACACATATACCCCAATCTATAATGGGAAGTCTGCATTAAAAAATAAAGGAGATATGGAAATTGCTTATGCAATTGGTAAAAACAATAAAACGATTCCAGTAGAGATAACAATAAAATTGAAGAGTGGAGTTATTGTCTTGACATTAAAATCGTATTAAGAAAATACTCTTAAAATATCATTAATAATTAAAAATGCCATCAGAGCGAGTAATATATACATCCCAACTGATTGAATACGCATTCTTGTTTTTACTGATAAAGACCTTCCAAGCAACATTTCAATTAAAATGACCATAATATGCCCTCCATCAAGTGCAGGGATTGGTAAAATATTAATAAATGCTAAGTTCACACTGATTAATGCCATCAATGTTAAGAATGGAGTAAGGCCTGCTTGTGCTGCATCCCCAGCCATTTGACCAATCATAATTACACTGCCAACATCATCTCTGCCAACATTGCCTGAAAAAATCATTTTTAAAGAAAAAGTCATTAAAGTCATAGACCAAAGCGTTTGATCATACCCATATCGCAATAATCCAGTTAATCCTAAATTATTTACCTGCATCTCTTTCCCAATGCCCAATTTGCCTACCAACCGATCAACTCGTCCTGTATTGATATCGGGAGCAGAAGCAGTGGTAATATTTTTTTCAATCTTTTGACCGTTCCTATCAAAGAGAATGGCTAATTCTGTGTTAGGATTTTTTTCAATAATTGCTACAAAATCATCCCAAGTGTTGACAGCAGTATCATTCACCGAAACCACAGTATCTCCTGGGTTAACTCCCCCTTCAAATGCAGGACCGTTTTCAGCAACATAATCAATAGTAGTAGTCATATTTGCAGGCACAGCTTCTCCGTTTATAGCACCAAGTGCTACAAATAATAGGAAAGCTAGTATAATATTCATTATTACTCCTGCGCTCATCACCCAAATCTTTTGCAAAGCAGTTTTTGATTCTAATTCATCATCTGCGCCAGTGAAAGAAGAGTCCATATTTTCATCTAATATGCCCTTCATTTTTACATACCCGCCCAAAGGCAAAGCTCCTATAGAGAAGACAGTATCAGAATTTTTAGGTTTATAGTTATAAACTGTAGGTGGCATACCAATAGAAAATTGTTCAACAGTAACGCCAACGCTTCGTGCAGCAAGATAATGTCCTAGTTCATGAACAAAAACAATAACGCCGATTAAAATAATAAATGCTAGTATATAGATCATAATTTTGAGCCCAAATATAATTTAATTTCTTCATTTAATTGAACTAAATCTTCAATTGTTGGTTCATTGTCAGAATGAAATTTATTTACTGTTTTTTCTATA
Organism: uncultured bacterium; assembly: GCA_964482595.1. Classification (GTDB taxonomy): domain Bacteria; phylum Fidelibacterota; class Marinisomatia; order Marinisomatales; family Marinisomataceae; genus Marinisoma. The sequence goes on from CAYZYM010000032.1 coordinate 2,216, forward strand.
GTATTTGCAATGTCAAGAAATCCAATTGATCCATTTAAAAACAATTCTACTGTATAATCATTTGCAATACTCATTATTGGAATACTATTTCCTCCTTTGGCAACTAGATCCATTGTTAGTTCTAAGCATGGATAGCGATTAAAGTCTGGTGCGGAAAAATTTAACTGATTTATTTTATCAAAATCTAAGGTTCCTGAATTGTTGTTTAATCTCTCTGGGTAAGATAAAGCATATTGAATAGGGACTTTCATGCTCGGAATCCCCAATTGTGCTTTATAAGAATCGTCAACAAACTGAACTAATGAGTGGACGATCGATTCTGGATGAATAACAATTTCTAATTGCTCTCTTTCAATTCCAAACAACCATAATGCTTCAATATATTCCAACCCTTTGTTCATCATTGTTGCTGAATCAATTGAAATTTTATTACCCATATCCCAATTTGGATGATTTAATGCTTCTTCTTTTGTAATTGTATTAAATGAATCAATAGGTCTATTTAAAAATGGACCACC
>CAYZYM010000033.1:0-8746 GCA_964482595.1 uncultured bacterium
AGACATAGTTTGACGTTCTTGTTTTGGAAGCTTTAAGATCACCCTTATATCATCGTCTTCTCTTTGGATACGTTGGACTTCTTCACCAAAGAATCCTTGTCTAACTTGTTTTGCAATTTCAAATGTAGTAATACCATAAACCTCTGCTGAAGGCAATAATTCTATCTGTAGTTCACTTTTCCCTTTTTCATCGGAGTCATTAAGATCATATATTCCAGAAAATGATGATAATAGAATCTTCGTTTTCTCAACTACAGAATTTAAACTTTCATAATTTGTACCGTGAAATTCAAAATCAATTGGCTTGCCAGCTGTGAAGATATTTGCAGAATAATTAAGACGACTGACTCCAGGGATTATTCCAATGCGATCTCGCAAAATATCAATAATATCATATGCGCCTGTTAACCCCCATCTGTCATCTGCAGGTGTTAAAATAATTAAAACTTCTCCTAGATGTGGAGTGCTGTTTGATTTAAAGACAAATCCTCCAGGACCTTTGGTAGATTCTACATCAGTGTAGTATTGTTGGCCTGTTGTTGTTAGTACATTACTAATAATAATTTTAGGACTTATACTATTAATTTCTTCCTTTAAGATTAAGGCTTCACTTTCAATCATTTCTACGATTTCTTTAGTTTTTTCAATTGGAGATCCTTCTGGGAGTTCAAATGCAACCGCTACTTCTTCTGCCTCAAGAGTAGGGAAGAACGTCCATTTCACCCATCCACCACCAAGCAATGAAAAAGAGATAAGCAATAAGCCGATAAATACAGAAATTGTTGTATATCTTTCTTTAATTGATTTTCTTAGTAACGGTAACCATGAATTATCAACAAATTTGTATAATTTTTCTGAACAGAAATTTCTCATTGTGCTTAGCGTTTTTCCAAATTTTACAAAGTTGGTTTTAAACCAATCACCAGCATGGTTCAAATGTGAAGGTAGTATTGTTGTTGATTCAATTAAGGAAAATATTAAAATAGGAATTGCAGTTAATGGGAATGTTCGCCATATATCTCCAGTTTCTCCTGCAAGGTCTAACATAGGAGCAAAAACAACAATTGTTGTTAAAACCCCAAAGAAAACAGGAGTTAAAACTTCTAAAGTGCCATTAATTGTGGATGTATAATTATCTTCCCCAAGCTTTATTCTTCTCCTAAATACATTTTCACCAACTATAATGGCATCGTCTACAACAATCCCTAAAACAACAATAAACATGAAAGCTGATAAAACATTTACAGTGACACCAAGCAAAGGTAATAATAGTAATGCTCCTCCAAATGAAATTGGTATTCCCATTGAAACCCAAAATGCTAAAGATGGTTTCAAAAACATTGTTAATAAAAATAAAACCAAAGTAATTCCAATTGCAAAGTTGCGATATAGTAAATTAATACGATCCTGTAAGTATCTTGCTTGATCATAGAAATAATCAATCTCAATATTGGCTGGCATATTATTTTTTTTGTTTTTTACATAAGCTCTTAATTCTTCTGCAGCTTTTAGTACATCTTGGTCTCCAACTAGATTTACGCCAACAAACATTGCAGGAATTCCATTCCATCTATATGATTTTTCTACATCAATAAAATCATCTTTAATAATTGCTATATCTCTCAGTAAAAGCTGACTCCCACTGCCTTGGCTTTTAATGACAATATTTTCATACTCTTTACCGCTATATGATTGTCCCACTGTTCTTATTAATAAATCTTCTTTTGAAGTAGATATAGTTCCTCCTGGAAGATCAATTGACCCGGCATTAATTGCTAATGCAATCTGATCAAAGTTCAAATTATATTTTTCGAGATTAGCTTCAGATATTTCAATTGTTATTTCTTTATCTCTATTCCCAAGAATTTCAGTATATGAAACTTCATTAAGTGTTTTGATTTCTTCATTGATTTGTTCTGTTACTTGAAGCAATGTTTTTTCTTCAACCTGCCCATAGATAACAACATCAAGAACTTTTTCTATCAGTTCAATTTTTTTTATTACTGGTTTTTCACTATCTACTGGAAAAGTATCAATATTATTCACAACTGTTTTTATTTGATCCAATATATCATCTATTTCAGCTGGGTTATAAAGGGTCGCTGATACTATACCTGCATTTTCAAGCGCATAAGAAGATATCTTTTTTATTCCTGAAATACCCTCAATCCTGTCTTCTATTTTTGCACATATAGAGGATTCAATTTCAGTAGCAGATGCTCCTAAATATGGAACTTGTATTGTAATAATATTAATGTCTGGAGCCGGGAAGAATTCAGATTTCATATTTTGATATGACGCAACTCCTCCAACAATTAAAAAAAACATAAATAGATTAGCAGGAACGCTATTCTTTACAAACCAGGTGACAATACTTTTCATTATCTATATTTTGGGTTAACATCCATGCCAGTTGTGGCAATGTTAAGTTTTGATACAATAATTCTTTCCCCAATGGATAGTCCATCTTTAATAATAATACTATCTTTTAATTTTTTAAGAACTACAATTTTTCTCATTTCAATTTGATTATTCTTGTCTACAACTAAAATTTCATTATTGGTAGCAAGTGAGACATTTGGAACAATAAACACATTTTCTAAAAATTTTCCATTAATTTCAGCTTCTACAAATAGTCCAATAGGTAGTGTAGTTTGATTTTCTTCTAAAAATTCATTTTTAAAACTAGCAATTATTTTAATCATTCTTGTAACTGGGTCAATAACTCCATCAACTCTTTCAATATTGCCTTGCCATTGTTGTATTTTTCCTTTGTATGGGGCGCTGATTGTAACAAGAGACTTTTCATTATCATTTAACTTTCTTCCATCCATAGGAATATCTAAAAATGCAAGATCACTATCTTTTATAGGCTAGGTAATTTCAATTTGATTTGCTGTGTAAATTACACCAACTGGTTGTCCCGGTAATATGGTTGACCCTAAATCAATACTTACACTTTGAATTCTCCCAGTATATGGTGCAGTAATATCAGTTTTGTCCAGTTTTTTCTTTGCAGACTCTACTTGAGCTTTTGCAACATTAAGAGCTGCTTCTGCTTGTTTAAGTTGAGGTTTCTTTAACGTTAAATCTTTAGCAGCTCCTTCACCAATTTTTTCCCATGCTTCTTTAGCTACCTCTGCTTCTGCTTTTTGCACCTGAGATTGTACTTCTGCAGTACGCAATTGAAGAAGTGCATTATTGTATTGTAGCTTAAGATCTGTATCATCGATCTTTGCTAGTATTTCTCCTTCAATAACTGATGATCCTTCTGAAAATTTTTTGGAACGATATATAATTTCTCCGCCCACTTCACTTGTGAGAGCAGTTTGTGTAATAGGCTGCGTTGTGCCTGTTGAGCTAATTAATATTTGATGATTTGTTGGTTTTAAAATTTCTACTTCAACATCGATTGGGGGGGCATCACTGACTGATTGCGGTTTTGTTTGGCCTAGCCAGTATAAAAAATATGCTACTGCCAATGCAAATCCGATAATGAATATAGGTCTTATATATTTTATCATTTTATAATACTTTACTCGTAAGTAAAACCTCCTCCAAGGGATAATATTAAGTTTATTCTTTGTTCAATGCGAATTTTTTCTGTAGTAGCCAATATATTTTTTATATCAAAAAGCATATTATTTGCATTGATTACATCTTCTACGCTTGCAACTCCTCTATGAAATTCATTTAGAGTAGTATCATACATTGATTGAGCAATTTCTACATTTTTCTTTACAAGATGTAAAGAAAACAATGCTGTATTATCAAGCTCAAGATTGGATTCTACTTCTCCATATGCATTTAAGAGATCATTAACAAATTGTAGCATCGAAATTTCTTTTTGGTTTTTAGCAATTTTTTTGTTTGCAATTAATTTTCCTGAATTAAACACTGGTGCAAAAATTGTTAAACCTCTATTCCATACTTTAAAATTTTCTTCTAATAAATCGTCTAATTCATTTGAAGAGCTAGCTGGAGATCCAGATGTTAAACTAAAGGTTGGATATAATGATCGCATTGCTTGCTTGTTGAGTGCTTTTGCAGCAAGCATATTATATTGAGATGCAATTAAATCAGGTCTTCTTTTGATTATATCTGCTGGTAAAACAATTGGTATGCTTGGCATATATTCTGGAAATGTTTTAGATACTGATAATGTTAAATTTGGATACTCTTGAATTAACACTTTACTTTGTCTAACAAGCGTATTCAAAACACTTTTCTTATTTTCTAAATCATTTTTTGTAGTATTAAGTATTATTTCAGATTGTTGTAAAAAATTGCTTTTAATAATACCTTTTTTGTAACGATCGACATATAAATCATAAATAATTTTGGCATTATTATGTTTTTGTTCTGCATTCTCTACTAATTGTTTTCCTTCAATAATCGCAAAGTATAATTTTGCTGCTTCTGCAGTAAGAGAGAATTGAATATATGTATAATTATATTTTGCAGATAAATATTGTCTTTTTCCTGCTAATCTTCCTTGCCTTAATTTACCCCACAAATCAATTTCCCATTGAGCATTAAGTGACGCATTATAATTTTCTTGAGTGAATGTTGTAATTTCATCGCTCCCACCAAATAAACTGCTAAAAATAGGAGGAAATCCTGCAGTATTTTGTTCTGCCTCTGTTGCACTTAAACCAATCCCTATAGAAGGCGCTAAATTTGCAGTTGATATTACTGAAGCTTGTTTTGCAATGCGCGTATTCAACATTGCTTGTTCTAGATTAATATTCTTTTCTAAAAACGTTGATAAAAATTCATTCAAATTCTCATCTTGGAATTCATTCCACCAGATTTCTGATATATTGGGTGCAATCGATATGTTTGATTCCCATGATTCTGGAATCTGGCTGTCTAGCACTGTCTCTGGATCAATTGCTTTTTGCGTTGCACATCCAATGATAAAAAACATAATGATTATTTTATTAATGTTATTCATTATTCATTCATTAAGTATTCAGAAGCTTTAAACAACAAAAGAAAGCTAATAGACCAAATAATTGATATGATTATATAGCTGCTATTTTCTGGCATGATTGTAACTGCATTAATTTTTTCCCCACCTATATATGCTAATGGAGCTAAAAGCCCATAAAATCCTATTAATGGATATTTTCCCCTTAAATATTTCATTGCATAATTGACTTGAGATGCAAACCCTGCCCACATACACAAAATCCATATTGGAGCAAAATTAGGTATAGCACTAATAACACCATTATATTGGACAATATTCATTATTGCAAATCCTGAATCAACAACAATACCAAGTAATACTGAAAAAATAATTAGTTTAAGCTCTTTATCTCTGTTGTAAGCAATAATAGAGAAATGAAGTAATAAAAATATTATTGTTACAATTGGTGCTAGAAATGGCATCTCTAGCGCAGGAGTTGATGCACAGCAAATCCATACTATAGAAAAACCAAAATAATTTATTATAGGCCCTCTCTGTTTGATAATAAAGTTAATCATTTTTTAAATCTTTCTTCTATTACCTTAAATCTAAAACTAAATATTCTTTTTAGTTGAGGTTTAATGATTAATGGGTGCACTAATTCTCTTAGAATTTGTAATGGAAGAGCATAGTGTATTTCATCTATAATTTTGACTTTGCCGTTTACTTCTTCAAAAGAATGTTTGTGGTGCCAATAACTATATGGCCCTTTGAGCTGCTCATCGACAAACATTTCATTTTTTTTATAAGATGTAATCATTGTTCTCCATCTCATTGGAAAACCCATAATTTTTACTATATAATCAATAATAGCACCTTCTTTCATGATAATTGGTTTTGGGGTAATAATATTAAAACCCATTGATGGAGGGGTGATTTTTTCAAGATTTTCTGGTCTAGAAAAAAATTCAAAAACATTATCAATTTTGCTATCAATAATTTGTTCTGTTTTAAAGGTGTATATTTTTGGTTTTCTAAAAATCATAATTTTCTACAAGAGCTAAAATAGAGTGGCTCGGGGCGGAATCGAACCGCCGACACAAGGATTTTCAGTCCTCTGCTCTACCAACTGAGCTACCGAGCCGTGTAAAAAGTTTCAAAAAATACAAATTATAAGTTATTTAAAAAACACATAAATATTTATTAGTTTCAGAAGTGAAAGAAATTGTCATAGCATCTTCTAATAAACATAAAGTTTCAGAAATTACTCACAAGATTCATTCGTATTTCCAAAAAATATATTCTTTAGAAGATTTTGCAGAAATTGGAGATATAAAAGAAGATGGAAACTCAGTCCTTGAAAATTCGTTTATAAAATCAAGGGTCACATTTGATTATACAAATATTCCATCTGTTGCTGATGATACAGCTTTAGAGGTAGATATTTTAAATGGTGATCCTGGACTTTACACTGCCCGCTATGCAGGAGAAAATGTAACATACGATGATAATATGAATAAGCTTTTAAACGCTATGGATGGAGTACCTTTTGAGGAGAGAACAGCTCGATTTAGGACTGTTATTACATATGTAGACGGTGGAACAAACGATTTTTTTGTTGAAGGTATTCTAGAAGGACATATTCTAGAAGAAAAACAGGGACAACTTGGTTTTGGTTATGACCCAGTTTTTTTTGTTCCAGGAAAAGGAATGTCTTTAGCAACTATGTCATCAGATATAAAAAATGAAATTAGTCATCGCGGTATTGCAATTGATAAATTCAAAAATAAGATTGATCAGCTATTCAATGTATAGAATATTTTTATTGTTTTCTTTAGTATGTATACCAAGCCTACTATTTGGTTCTGGTAATCTTATTACTGATCCTTTTTCGAAGTCAAAGAAGATTAATTTTTGTCTAAATGATATTTCTAATTATCCAATTGGAATTTTTAACCCTAAATCATCTTTAGTTAGCTATAAAGTTGATTTGAATACCAAATCAAAAATTATATCTATTAGTGAATCTGTTTTTAGCAATAGAAATAGACTACCTTACACAGCGTCTGTAGATGATTATTTTGATAAACTTTATACTATAAACCAAAGATATAATTTTAGTAAACCATTCAATTATTCTGCATCAGATACAACCCAATACAATTCTGGTAAAGGTCAGTATGTTGAAATAGCAGATTTTGATATTGGTAGGCTTGGCCGAGCTTCTTTAAGAGTACAAGGAAACATCAGTCTGCAGGGTAAATTAGTTAATCAAGATCAAGAGCTAGTTCGATCATCATATAAAGAACGAGAACAAACAAATTTTAAATTTGATCAAAAACAGCAATTAAATGTTCAAGGGAAAATTGGTGATCAAGTCACAATCTCTTTAGATCAAAATTCTGAACGTGACTTTGATTGGGAAAATACTGTTCGTATTGATTATGAAGGAAAAGAAGATGACATTCTTCAAAAATTAGAAGCAGGAAATATTTCTCTTTCATTGCCTGCTACTGAGTTTGTAACATTTTCAGGACAAAATAGAGGATTATTTGGCGTAAAAGCAATTACACAACTTGGCCCTATTAATGTTACCAGCATTGCGTCACTTGAACGTACAAAAAAAGCCTCTCAAAAATATAAAGGAACCGCACAATTAGAAAAAAAGCGTATTCAAGATTATGAATATAAGAAAAATTTATATTTCTTTATTCATGAATGGTTTCGTAATGGTTCCACAGACATCATCACAGATAACGGTTTTCAATTAAATGTACCATCATATTATCCACTCAATAATGGATTGCATAACATAGGAAATCTTGTTGTACGAAATTTTGAATTATACAAAATTGATGCATCTAATAATCCTGCTGCAGATCCAGGTATTGCATATATTGATCCAAATGATACAGAATATTATAGCGACAGCAGTAAAGAAGGAGCATTTATTAGATTGCAAAGAGGTTCAGATTATCAGATTAATGAAGATTTAGGTTTTATAAGGATGCAGAATAGTTTACAAAATGAAATTATTGGTGCACACTTTGATTTAGCAGATCGAACCACTGGTGACATAGTTTTAACTGTTGGTTTAGATATTGGAGAAGATGAAAATGATACTTTAATACTTAAAATGATTAAACCACAATCATCCCATCCAAATCACCCAAGTTGGGATTTGATGTTTAAGAATGTTTATTATTTAGGTGCGGTCAATATTGATCAAAATAGTCTTGATGTAAGAATAGTAGACAATTTTTCTACTCCAGTAAGTGATAGGTCTGATGATGGTGATACTTTTTTAAATTTGTTTGGATTGGATAGCTTAAATCAAACAGGAGGATCAACTCCAGATGAAATTATTGATCTCAATAACCCAAATATTGTAAATATTAAATCAGGAGAAATTCATTTTCCTACTCTCTTACCTTTTGTATCTGATAATACTATCAATGGAGGAAATCCTAATACGAACCTTAATTTATTATTACAGTCCGGTAAAATGTATACTACGACAAATCGCACAGAATATACTGGCGATTCACGTTTTACAATTGAAGCAAACTATACGAGCCCGAACGCTGCTATTAATTTAGGATTTACTTTAGTTGAGGGGAGTGAAGAAATTTATTTTAACGGTGAAAAGCTTGAACGAGGATCAGATTATCAAATTGATTACTTCTCAGGAATGATTGTGCTTAATACGAATATTGATCCTAATGGAGATTTAGAAATTGTTTATGATAAACACGATTTAGTCACTTTTGATAGAAAGATTATGGTTGGGTCTAGAGCCCAAATTGATTTTGATGAAAATTCTTTCTTAGG
>CAYZYM010000034.1:0-2176 GCA_964482595.1 uncultured bacterium
AGACGAAGAAGCAAAGAAGCTTCTTTTTACAGAAGAAATTTCCAATATAGTTTTGCAAACATTCCCTGAATTAGAAACTATTAGTTCAGAATCGTTAGCAAAGGTTGCCTTCAAAGATAAAAGTTCTCAGGATAAACTAAACCATATTATTCATCCAGCAGTTGGCAAAGAAGCTTTAAAGAGAATTGAAGAAATTAATGAACTAGGTGAACATTCTATTTTTGTGATTGATGCACCACTCATCATTGAAGGAAGTTCATATAAAAATTATAAACAAAAAGGAGCTGTCATTGTTTTAGTTACTGCGCCTGAAGATATACGAATGGAACGTGCTTTGTCCCGAGGGAATTTATCGCGTGATACAATTCAGGATAGAATGAATTTGCAATGGCCTGATGATAAGAAAAAAGAATATGCTGACCATGTAATTGTGAATGACTCTTCTCTTGATAATCTAGAAACAAATGTTGAAAATTTGATTAATGAGATTGCAAACAAAAATAATTAATACATGTTTAAGCATATTGTGCTTTATTTTGGTATCCTGTTATGGTGATCCGTCTTCTCCTACTGGACCTTCTGATAATACCAACACTGGTGATAACGGGAACGGAGGTAATGATACATCCCCATTAGTTGTTACACACTTCGACACAATTGATGAACAAACAAAAGTATTTTCTACAATGTTTGGTGGCTATCAACGCACCTTTATTGTTCATGTCCCACCAAATTTTGATCCTAGCTATTCTGTTCCGCTACTTTTTGTATTACATGGATATACTAGTAACGCAAATCTGATTCATAGTTATTCAGGCTTTGATGACATTGCTGATCAAGAAAACTTTATTGCAGTTTATGTTCAAGGGACTACTGATATCTATCAGAATACTGGATGGAACGTAGATGTTGTCGCATCATTTGCTGCGGTTGATGATGTTGGTTTCTTTAAAGCGCTGATTCAATATTTCAAAACAGACTATAATGTTAATTCTGAGAAGATTTTTTCATGTGGAATGTCCTTAGGTGGTTTTATGAGTTATCGATTAGCATGTGAACTTGAAGAAATTAATGGAATTGGTTCGGTAACAGGCTCAATGGCTGCACTTTCTGCATGTAATCCTCCAAATAAAAAGAATATTATTCATTTTCATGGCACTTCTGATACCGTGGTTCCTTATAATGGCGTGATTTGGTCATTACCTGTTCAAGACGCACACGATTTTTGGGCAAATAAAAATAATTGCAAAAATCAATCTCAAATCACTGTACCTGACTTTAATAATGATGGAATTCAATCTACTCAGTTTCTTTCTAATGACTGCGATGATGGCAATGAAGTTATTTTATATGAAATGAAAAATGAAGGCCATACTTGGTTTCGTAAGGGCTGGGGGCATGATTTAAATAGCTCTGAATTAATTTGGGAATTTTTTAAGGATAAATAATATTAATTAAAATCTGACAGTTTGTACTGTAGAAAAAAATCTACTAATTCTTTATTTGAATTGATTTCATGATTGTTTTTTCCTAGAAATAACTTAATCAAAAACCAATCAGCTATTGGGGAACCAAACCATTGATGTCCACCATTATAGATTTTAAAATGAACAACTTTTGTGTCTGAATTTTCACTATAAAAAGTAAATTTTTCAACATTCGTTCCATCAGATGGATCCAGATCATCAATTACTTCTAATTCAACCTGAGTAAGTTTATTATGTTTGACCCAATAGTTTATCGAATCCATTGTATTCATTGCATCATCTCTAGAGTTCTCATAGTCTACCAACTTGTCCTTTGTCCCGTGTATATGTATCAGAGGAATTTCCCTATTCACTGCGCAAGATTGGTTATCATTGAGCATAAAATTTCCTGTGACCGATCCAAATGCGGTAATTTTATCTGAAAGATTACAAATTAACTCATAAGACATATATCCTCCATTAGACATTCCACATGCATATATACGATCTAAATCAATATCAAAGTCCGTAGCTATTGAATCAATTAATGTACTAATAAAACCTACATCATCTTCATTGGTTAAGCTTCCTTCTGTGCCTACGTTCCACGACCTACTAATTCCTTCAGGATAAACAACTGCAACACCTCTAGAGTGTGCATAACTATCCATTTGAGAATAATCTTTTTGGTCTATTGCATGGCTTGCAAA
>CAYZYM010000035.1:0-4099 GCA_964482595.1 uncultured bacterium
GAGCATTCTAAAAGAACTGCCACGATTAAGAGATTTAATATCTAAAGATCTGAAACGTTTAATTTCCGGATCATTATCGGTTGGATCTTTTGGTGAAAGCCCTGGCAAGTTTAACTCTAATGAACGAAATGCTTTTTGAAACGACTCCCTAAATGTTCTCCCAATTGACATAACTTCACCAACCGACTGCATTTGAACTCCCAATTTACCTGATGCAGATGGGAATTTTTCAAAATCAAATCGTGGAATTTTTGTTACGATATAATCGATAGTAGGCTCAAAAGCAGCAAGTGTTCTGTTAGTAATATCATTATTTAGTTCATCTAGTGAATATCCTACAGCCAATTTTGCGGCTATTTTTGCTATTGGGAAACCTGTCGCTTTTGATGCTAGCGCAGATGAACGGCTAACGCGAGGATTCATCTCTATAATAACCATTCTACCATTTTCAGGGTTTACTGCAAACTGCACATTAGAACCGCCTGTATCAACTCCAATTTTTCTGATACATTTAATTGCCCAATTACGCATTTTTTGAAATTCTTTATCTGTCAAAGTCATTGCAGGGGCAACCGTGACTGAATCACCTGTATGTATTCCCATTGGATCAATATTCTCAATTGAACAAATAATAATTACATTGTCATTCAAGTCTCTAATAACTTCTAATTCATATTCCTTCCACCCAAAAAGATACTCTTCTACCAGCACTTGATTTACTGGGCTTTCTTTGATTCCTTGATTTATTGCTATTTTGAATTCTTCTTCATTAAATGCGACAGAACCACCAGAACCACCTAATGTAAAAGAAGGTCTTATAATTGCAGGAAGAGAAATATTATTTAAAAGCTTTATCCCATCTTCAACAGATTGCACTATATAGCCATAAGGAACATCTAAGCCAATATCTATCATAGCTTCTTTAAATTTTTCTCTGCTTTCAGCAGTTTCAATAGCCTGTTTGTTCGCACCAATTAATTCAACATTATATTTTTTTAATACCCCATTATCATAAAGCTCCATAGCAATATTAAGCGCGGTTTGGCCTCCAACTGTAGGGAGTATTGCATGAGGTTTTTCTTTCTTGATAATCGCTTCAACGTATTCCTTAGTAATAGGCTCAATATAAGTTTTATCAGAGAACTGAGGGTCCGTCATAATTGTAGCTGGATTTGAATTGATCAAAATGACCTTATAACCTTCTTCTTTAAGAGCTTTAATTGCTTGGGTCCCAGAATAATCAAATTCGCATGCCTGCCCAATAATAATTGGTCCTGCGCCAATAACTAATATTTTTTTAATGTCATTTCTTTTTGGCATTCTTATCCATCATTGTAAAAAATTTTTTAAATATATATCTTGAATCATGAGGGCCAGGACTTGATTCAGGGTGGTATTGCACAGAATAAGCCTGTAAAGATTTGCATTCTATGCCAGCAACAGTATTATCATTAAGGTGTATATGTGTAATAATAGTATTTGATGGCAATGAGTTAGAATCAACAGCAAACCCATGATTTTGAGACGTAATTTCAATCTTATTATTTTTTAAATTTTTAACTGGTTGATTTATGCCTCGATGCCCAAATTTCATTTTAAATGTATTAGCATTTAGCGCAAGTGCTAAAATTTGATGTCCAAGACAAATTCCAAAAATTGGTTTTTTACCAAGTAATTTTTTTACTGTTTTAATCCCATAATCAATGGCTGCAGGGTCACCAGGTCCATTTGATAAAAAAATACCATCTGGATTATAACTGAGAATTGTTTTTGCAGTAGTTGACGCTGGGAACAGACAAACTTCTGCATCGCGTTCAAGCATAATGTTGTAAATATTAGATTTCATTCCATAATCAATGGCTGCAATTCTGTATTTAGTGTTAGTTTTTGGAGAAAGTATTTTTTTTCTATCTCTAGAAACTTCTTTTGCTAAATCTAACCCTTCCATTGAAGGAATTTTTTTCATCTTTTCTTTTAAGCTTGTCAATTTAAAATCTTTAGTAGATATAATTCCGTTCATTGCACCGTTGTCTCTAATATGAAGAGTAAGTGCTCGTGTGTCAATATCCTGAATACCAATTACTCCATGTTTTTTAAGAAATTCACTTAATGTTGCAGTGGATCGCCAATTAGATGGAATTAATGATTCACTTTTTATAATAAATCCAGTTGCATAAACTTTTGACGATTCAATATCTGAATCATTTGAACCATAATTACCAATATGTGGCGAACACATAGTAATCATTTGTTTTGCATAAGATGGGTCTGTTAAAATCTCTTGATAGCCAGTCATCCCAGTATTAAAACACACCTCACCTGATGTTTCTCCTACAGATCCAAGGCTTTTTCCTTCAAAAAAAAAGCCGTCCTCAAGATAAAGGATGGCCTTTTTATGTTTTTGCATGCCTGATTTTATATCATATAATTGAAAATTAAAACCTTATTTTTTTTCCGCTTTCCATTGTTTTAACAGCAAGAGTAGTTAATAACAAAGAAAATAAAACAATGAAAACCATTGAACTTATAAATGGAGCATCAGAAACTCCTAAGGTTGCATACCGTAAAGAATTGATAGTATAAAATACAGGATTAATTTTACTAATTGCTAATCCCCATTCTGGCAACATTTGTACAGAATAAAAAATTCCTCCTAAAAAACTTAATGGAGTAAGAACAAAATTTTGAATAAGAGCTAATTGATCCCATGAATCAGACATTTGTCCAATAAATAATCCAAGACTAGAAAAAGACCATGATACAATAAAAATAATAAATATAGTAGAAATTGGATCTTGAATTTGCATGCCAGCCATCATACAAATAAATAAAATAAGGATACCATTCACAAATCCTCGAACAGTGCCTCCAATAATAAATGATAATGATAATTCTAAGCTAGATAGGGGAGTAATAAGTAATTCAGGAAGTGTTTGTAATAACTTCATTTGTAACATGGATGATGAAGTGTTAGCAACCGAATTGGTAATAACATTCATCATTAACAATCCTGGAAGGATATACATTTTATATGATACTCCATCTATTTCACTAATTCGATCTTCAAGAGCAACTCCGAACACAAAAATATAAAGCAGGGTAGTTACAATGCCTGGAATAATTGTTTGTTTCCAAACAGTAAAAAATCGTAAGATTTCTCTAGAAGAAAGTGTATAAAATCCAATCCAATTTTTAATCATCTAACTTTCTCCCAGTTAGTTCTAAAAATACATCTTCTAATTTTGACTTATTGGTTGATGCCTTTAAATTAGACACAGTATCTTCAGCAATAAGCTTTCCACTATTAATAATTCCAACTCTTTCACATAACAACTCTGCTTCATCAATATAGTGTGTTGTTAATAAAATTGTTTTCCCTTCTTTGTGAAGTTCTTGTAAAAAACTCCAAAGATCATGCCTTAATGCCACATCTACGCCAGCAGTAGGTTCATCAAGAATTAAAATATCTGGATCATGAACTAATGCTCTTGCAATCTGCAAACGTCTTTTCATCCCTCCAGATAATTGACGCATTTTTTTATCTTTATGATTATATAAACCAACTTTATGTAAAATAAAATCAATACGTTCTTTTGCGTCCTTTCTTGTAATGCCATAAAATCCTGCTTGAAAATATAGAAGTTGTTCAACAGGAAAAAACCAATCATTGCTAATTTCTTGTGGAGAAATTCCAATTTTAGATCGTGCATAACGAAAATCAGACACTATGTCTCTATCAAAAACTTTGATATTGCCTTCTGTAGGCCTTACTAAGCTTGTAATTGCATTAATAGTGGTAGATTTTCCTGCGCCATTTGGTCCAAGAAGGCCATAGAATTCACCTTTCCTTATTGATAAATCAATTCCTTGCACAGCATAAACAGTTTGATCATATTTTTTATGCAGATTATTAATATAAATTGCTATTTCATTCATTTTTTGATTCAATTTTATATATTTTACCAGAGAATTCAATTATATAAAGCTCATTGTTGATATCTTGACTAAATGATGATATCATATGTTTTTCAGATCCAAGAAGAGGTTCTGTAATTTCTTGAACTATATTTTTTAATGGATCTAACGCCCAAATTTTCCC
>CAYZYM010000036.1:0-13633 GCA_964482595.1 uncultured bacterium
AACAACTATTCCTGCCTTCAGAAAGAATGTTACTGAAAAATTATATGGAGGTGATGTAACAAGAAAAAGAAAACTTCTTGAAAAGCAAAAAAAAGGAAAGAAAAGAATGAGAATGATTGGTAAAGTTGAAGTTCCTCAAGAAGCTTTGTTGGCTGTTTTGAAGATATAAGATGTTTAAAGATTATTTAGAAAAATCAAAATCTCCTTGGTATAGTTTTATTTTCGCATTTCCTGCATTAGTTATATATGAGCTAGGTCTTTTTTGGATGAGGAATGTTGAATTTACATATATCCAAAACGGTGCCGATGTTTTGATAGAGCAAATAATTTATCATTCTAGTTTCGAAGTATTACATGTGAGTTCAACAATTTTTTTTATAGCACTAATTGGTGTTTTAGCATATCAAAAGAAAAGATTTAAATCGCTTAAAGTTAATATGAAGTATTTGAATTTTATGATTATTGAATCATTAATTTATGCTTCTGTGTTATTTTTTATTATGGGGAATATTTACTTAATGGATGTTTCTTCCAATGATTTGTTATGTAATATTATTTTATCTTTTGGTGCTGGTATTTATGAAGAGCTTATATTTAGAGTTTTACTTATTTATATTTTTATACAATTAATAAAATTTTTATTCCGATTAGGAGATTTTTCTGCGCAATTTTATGCTATTTTTTTCTCAGCAATTTTATTTTCTCTTTTTCATTTTATTGGAATAGAATCTTTTAATAATGAAGCATTTGCTGTGAGGTTTATTGCTGGTATTCTTCTTGCGATATTATATGTTCAGAGAGGTTTTGGTATCACAGCAATAACTCACTCAATTTATGATATATTTGTTATTTTTCTATTAACTTAGCAGATGAACAAAAAATTTATTTTTACTTTATTTTTTAGCTATATATTTTCTCAATCTTCAATTGATACATTGTCGGTTACAATTTATCCAGAATACTATTATCAAGGCATAATGGTAGAGTATAGATTTGATAAAAATCCTAATGAAAAACATACGTTCAACTTATCAACAGAAGTTGATTCTGTATTATATTTAGTATCTCAGGGCGATGAATTTTTTGAGGAAGTAGTTAGGGTTGATAATCGGTCAATTTCTTCCATTGAAAAGGTAGGTGAACATAAAATATATTTATTTTTAGATAAATATAATCAAGCTCCTGGTGTAAGAGATTTCTATTATCAGTTTAATACGTTAAGCGATATCAAAACATTAATTATGGCATTTCAATTACCTTTTGCATCTGAAAACTTTATTCCTAATGCAAATAATATTCTTTTAGAAGAGGTTGGTGATCAAAATGGTTTAACTTTTTTACAAGGAATGCTTAATGATTATAAATCAGATGAGTTGATTGATATTTCCTTGAGTTATTTTAATCCACACGGTTTGACTTCTATACAATATTCTGCAAATATCAGTGTAAATAATGCTCCTCAAAATATTGCACAACCTACATCAAGAGACAAATTTATTACTTATCCTTTTTTAACATGGGAACCAATGCTAATTTTTTTAATATTAACCTTAATATTGGTATTTTTATATGGAAATTCTCAAAGAAAAAACAATAGTTAGACTGTTACTACTTGCTTGCTTGCTTTTTTTGTCTTCCTGTGAAACAAAAAGGGATTCAGTTGGAGGAAGTGATGATTTGATAGTATTGGCAGCAAAAGAAGACAGAGATAAGGTAAAAAGCCTTTTATCTACTGTTTTTAATGATACTTTATTAACTCCAGAGCCAGAAGCCTTTTATAAAGTTAAATTTTCTGATCCTTCTAATTATAACGCTTTAAAAACTCAAACAAATTTAATAATTGCTTCTATTGGTGATTTTGATCTTAATCCTGCTACAAAATTGGTAAAAAATCTGATTGGAGAAACAAAATTCAACCAAACACTTGAAGGATCTCCTGTTATTCTATCTAGAGATCAATTTGCTAAAAATCAGTTATTTATGATTGTAAGCGGTTCTGATTCATCAATGATTAAAGATTATTTTATAGAAAATGGTGAATGGATAAAGGAACAGTACAATGAGAATTTTGATAAAAAACAATCTAAATATTTAATAGAAGCACAACACCAAGAAGAAAAAGAGCTCTTATTACTAAGAAAACATGGTTGGAATATTAATTTGCCTTGGGGATGGGAAATTATTAAAGATGAACCCAATTTTGTTTGGATTGGACAGGAAATGCCATTCAGATGGCTTTCAGTTTATTGGCGAGATGGAAATTATTTTTCCAAAGAAGAAGCTATAAAACTAGGAAATAGTTTTCCTCAAGACTATTTCAAATCTATCCAATATAATAAAAATTTTATTTCAGTTGATTGGATTGATTACAGAGATGATGTCGCCTATAAAATATCAGGACTATGGGAATCTATTGAAGGGGCAAAAGGAGGACCATTTGAAGGATACTTATTTTATGATTATGATTCAGATAGAACATTCTATGTTAACTATCTAGTATTCAATCCAGATGGAAGAAAAGCATTTTACATTAGGCAAATGAATGTTATTGCTAAAACTCTTAAGGTACAGCAATGAAAAAGTTAATTATTCTGCCCACATACAACGAAGCAAAGAATATTGCCAAAACGATCGACATGCTCCTTTCCTTAGATATTGAATTTGATATACTTGTTGTGGATGACAATTCTCCTGATGGAACAGCAGATTTAGTAAAAAATAATTATCAAGATTCTGTAATTGTCAAAGTGAGATCTAAAAAAGATGGATTAGGATCTGCCTATGTATTTGCTTTTGGTTGGGCGTTGAAAAATGGCTATAATTCTATTATACAGATGGATGCAGATCTATCTCATGATCCTCAAGAGGTTCCTACTATGTTTGAATTACTTTCAGATAATGATTTGGTAGTAGGAAGTAGATATTATGGTGGATTAAGAGTTATCAATTGGCCAGTAAGACGTTTATATATTAGTTATTTCGCAAATCTTTATGCTAGGCTTATTACTGGAGTACCTATTAAAGATTTGACTGCCGGCTTTAAAGCTTGGAGAGCAGATGCATTAAGAACAATCAATTTCGATGAATGTTCTTCACAAGGTTACTGCTTTCAAATTGAGACAGCATTTCGTGCATATCAAAAAAATTGTAAAATTATAGAACATCCAATAACTTTTACAGATCGTACCATTGGAGAATCTAAAATGGATAGATCTGTTGTAATTGAAGCCATTTTAAAAGTATGGCTATTTGGTTTTTGGAGATTATTTAGATTAAAAAGATAAAATGAAAAAATATTATTTAGACTTTGAAAAATCGCTCAAAGATTTTGATGATGAAATTCAAAATCTAATTTCTATTGATTCTGAATCAGAAAAATTAGATCAATTAAGAAATATGAGATCAGAGAAAGAAAAAGAGATTTTTTCTGATCTCAATCCTTGGCAAGTTGTTCAATTAGCAAGACATCCTAATCGTCCTTATACCATGGATTATATATCAAGTTGGTGTGATGATTTTATTGAGTTGCATGGCGATAAAGCATTTTCTGATGATAAGGCAGTTATAGCTGGAATTGGAACAATAAATAATCATCGTGTAGCAATTATCGGACAGCAAAAAGGTAGAAATACAAAGGAAAATTTGTATAGAAACTTTGGAATGATGAAACCAGAAGGGTATAGGAAAGCACTAAGAGTGATGAAGATGGCAGAAAAATTTAATTTACCTATAGTAACTCTCATTGACACGCCTGGAGCTGATCCTGGTGTTGCAGCAGAAGAAAGAGGTCAGGGGTATGCAATTGCAAACAACTTGATGGAAATGGCATCTATTGAAACACCTATATTATCAATTGTTATTGGAGAGGGAGCAAGCGGTGGAGCTTTAGGGATTGGTTTGTGTGATAAAATGTTAATGTTACAAAATACTTGGTTTTCTGTTATTAGCCCTGAAGGTTGCGCTTCAATCTTGTGGCAAGATTCTTCAAAAGCTCCCGAAGCTGCTGCTGCATTAAGACTTACTCCTAAAGATTTGATGCAGCATGATATATGCAATATGATTGTTTATGAGCCAATAGGTTGTGCACATCGTCATTTTGATGAAACTATTGATATCTTGAAAAAAACAGTAGTTGAAGAAATAAATTTATTAAAAGAAAAAAATATTAAAGATTATTTAGGTTCAAGAAAAGAAAGATACGATAAGCTTGGTGCGTTTAGAGAGCTTTAATAGAAATCAAATCTATTATCTTCAATTTCAGAGTCATCGCGCAATCCTTGCAACCAATAGCTCCATATAAGATTTTGTCTTTGTATAATTAAACTGAATTTTAACGACTCTTTCTTTTCATCAAAATCTTCTTCATTTAATTCATCAATATCCAATACTTTAACAAAAGCTTGTCCACGAAGCGTTGGCAATGGACCTAACAAATCACCTTTTTCAGAGCTAATTAACGCGCCTGAAATATAATTGCTCTTTCCTATTGACTCAAAACTTCCAATTAGATTTCCGCTTGTTTCTTTTACATATTCAAATGCTGGATTTTGTTCAGAAAGTTTTAACAAATCTAAGTTTTTATTTACAATGCCATCAGCAATACGTTTAATTTCGTCATCTTTTATATTTTTAGTTGATTCTTCTATTAGAATTTCTTTTACGCTATCAAAAGACATTGTTTTTTCATCTGATACACTGTCTAAATAACAGACAATAAAATAGTCATCATTTTCTATATAATCTGATGTTTCACCAATCTCGCTACCGAAAGCAAATTTTACAGCATTTCTTGCTACACCAATGTCATCTATAAAAATTGATTTTTTCTGAACGGAACTTGCATCATAAATTTCCATTCCTAATGAATCTGCTAAATCAAAAAATCCATATTCTTTTGACTCTAGAGAAAAGATGCTTGATAAATTACGTAACTTATTTTCTGTATCTTTTCCTGAAAAAATTCTTAACAATATATGTGATGCATTAACTTGTTCTTCACCGTCTTCACTAGTTCTTTTATCATTGATCTTGATAATATGGTATCCAAATTGAGTCAAAATAGGTCCAACTACTTCACCTTTGTTTGCTCCACTAAAAGCCGCGTCTTCAAACTCTTTGACCATTTGTCCTTTATTAAACCAGCCGAGCTTTCCTCCATTTAAAGAGTCTGGATTTACGCTATTGCCTGGATCTTCTGTATAAGAATTTGCCAACTCTGTAAACAATTCGCCTTGATTGATACGATCTATTAAGGTTTTTGCCTCTAATTCAACTCGAAGTGAATCACTATAATCAGAAACAATAGGCCATTTTACATATTTCATATAACGCATTTCTGGCTCTTTGTAATCATCGATATTTTCATTATAAATCTTCATTAATTGCTCTTCAGATGGTTCTAAAGCAAAATCTTCTGCAATTGCTTTATCTGTTATATGGAGCACTTCAAGATTATAATTAATAAATCTCTGCCTATAACTGTCAACAATATCTTGATTAGATGTTGATGCAGCATTAATAATTAGTTGTTGCAGTTTATAATTTGGTAAATAAATATTTTGCATAAAATCTTCAATAGGGCGCCAGTCCAATTCTCCTGGGTTCATTACTGCTTCCATATATTTTTCTAAATCGAACTGTCCATCAGTTCTAAATATAGGACTGGTCTGTAAAAAGGCAGGTGGATTATTTTGAAGTTGATATAATACTTCACTATCTGAAACCAAGATTTTATTTTCTTCTATTTGTTCTTGAATTAATAAATCTTGAATTAATCTTTCCCATACTACAGCTCGAACATACTCTCTATCTGCGTCATTCATGCTCTCGCTTGATTGTTTTTCAATACGAGTAATTTCATCGAACACTAATCTGTTAAAATCATCGTATGCAATTGGCTTTCCATTTAATGCCCCAACATTATTGGAAGAGTTGTTGCCAAAGATATCGCCAATGCTTGCACCACCAACTAAACCTCCAACTGCCATACTCGCAATAAAAAGAATAAGGATAGCCCACATAACTGGCTGCATTTGCGTGCGCATATTTGTAATGATTCCCATAGGAGTGCAATTTATAGAAGTATCAAAGAGAATGCAAAATTATTTAGATGATATTTTTTAAAAGTTTCTTTATTATAAGCCATGCGCAAAGTTATAATTTTATCTTTTTTAACCGTTATTCTTGCTCAAAACAAGACTTTGGAGCTAGAAGATGTGATGGGTGGAACGTTTCGTTATGACAGAATTGGGAGTTATAATTGGGTTAACAATCAAGATGCATACTATTTTTCTGAGTCAGATTCTCTTGGAAAGCATTTTTATGTATATGCGTTAGCAAAAGGAGATACAACAAAAGCCTTCAGCATATCCAACGAGCAATTAAGCAGTTTTAGTCATCGTTTTAGCAAAGATCAATCACATCTACTATTAAAAACAAATAGTATTAAAATATGGAGACATTCTTCATATGGGACTTATCATGTTTATGATATTGCTAACAATACTATTGTTCCAGTTTCTGCTAATCCTGACAGTTTGAGAAATGTAAAAATTTCTCCAGACAATCAATATGTTTCCTATGTAAGAAATGACAATAATCTTTATTTATTTTCATTAGAAGATTCTGAAGAAATACAATTAACAACTGATGGAAGTGAAACACTCCTGAATGGACATTTTGGATGGGTTTATGAAGAAGAATTTGGAAGTTATGATGCCTATAGATGGAGTCCTTCAGGAAATTATCTTTTATTCTGGCAAGAAGATCAATCTATGGTAGAAAAATTCCCTTTGATTGATCAAATGTCCAAGTATCCAACAGTAAAGTATATCTATTATCCAAAAGCTGGACAAACAAACCCGACAGTTAAGTTGGGCCTTATTGATTTAAGTTTATTGCATGAAGAAGCTGAAGTTGATGAAGATGTTGAAGAAGAAGCTGAAGTTGATGAAGATGTTGAAGAGGAAGCTGAAATTGATGAAGATATTGAAGAAGAAGACCACAATCATCATTACATATCTTGGGTAAATCTCCCTGAAGATACTTATTACATACCTAATGCTATCTGGCATAAGAATAAAGATGATTTATATATTACAACTTTGAATCGTAAGCAGAATGATTTGAAATTTTTTAGGTATAATTTAATAGAAAATGAATCAACGCTTGTTTTGAATGACAAAAATGAAACTTGGGTAGATGCATATGATTTCTTTGGTAGTCCGGGTCTTTTCAATATAGACGTTTTAAATAGCGACGAAATCATATGGATATCTGAACGCGATGGATTCAAACATATCTATAGAAGTCGCCCTGATGGTCAATTTATTAACCAAATTACAAGAGGTAAGTGGGAAGTAAATGGTATCAATGCTATTGATGAAGAAAATCAGATTATTTATTTCTCAGGAAAAAAGGAATCTGAAATTGAAAATCATATATATTCAGTAAGATTTAATGGCTCAAAACTAAAACGTTTAACATCTGAAAGAGGATCTCATTCAGCAAACTTCTCTCCTACAAAAAACTTTTTTATTGATTCTTATTCCAGTTTTGCTGTTCCATATAAAACAGTATTGAGAAATAGTAATGGCAATTCAAAACGCATGTTAGCTGAAACAGATCGTGCACAATTTGATGAATATGGGTTTACTTATCCTCGTATAATTAATTTATTTACTGATGATGGAGAGCGTTTAAATGCAATGATTACTTTACCGCATAATTTTGATTCCATGGAACAATATCCTGTCATTCTTTATAATTATGGCGGACCAGGTTCTCAAATGGTCAACAATAGATGGGGAGCAGGCAATCATACTTTCCACCAATATTTTGCTCAAAGAGGATTCATTATTTTTTCATTCGATAACAGAGGCACTGGAGGTAGAGGTAAAACATTTAAAGATATGGCATATGGTGATTATGGAAAATATATGGTTAAAGATCATATAAGTGCTGCAAAATATCTTCAAAGCCTTCCTTATGTTGATGGTGATAGTATTGGCGTTTGGGGTTGGAGTGGTGGAGGTTATTTAACTAATATGTGCATGACTCTTGCAAGCGATTATTTCAAAGCTGGTGTTTCAATTGCGCCAAATGTTGATCCATTGTTATACGATACTATATGGACAGAAAGATATATGGGACTAGTGGAAGAAAATCCAGAAGGGTATAAAAATGCTTCTGTATTGACTCATGTGGATAAGGCACAAGGATATTTGCTACAAATTCATGGCACTGCTGATGATAATGTGCATCATCAACATTCAATTCATTTAGCAAAAGCTTATGCTGAACACGGAAAAGAAATGGAAATGTTCTTATATCCAAATGGCGATCATGGAATGAGCAATAATAATTTTCTAACTAGCGAATATAAAGCAGATGGTTGGAAAAACAGAAAACACTTATACAAAAAAATGGTTAGCTTTTTCATGGAACATCTATCAGATGAAAAATAGTCCTTTAATTCTATTAATCTTTTTTCTTATTTCATGCAATGTAGGAGAAGTGCATGATGCAATACATGGTTCAGACTCTGGTAGAGATTTATCTAATTATGGAGAACCAAGCACCCCATTGATATTGATATCAATTGATGGCTTTAGATGGGATTATCTTGATAAAGTGGAAACGCCAAATCTTGATAGACTTGCATCAAATGGTTCAAAAGCAGAAGGATTGAAAACAGTTTATCCTAGCAAAACTTTTCCAAACCATATAAGCATTGTTACCGGTAATTATCCATCTAATCATGGTATTATTTCAAACTATTTTTATGATAGAGATTTTGATGAATATTTCTATATAGGAGCAGGGAGTACAGCAGCGCAAGACGGTAAATGGATTCAAGCCGAACCAATATGGGTAACCGTAGAAAAACAAGCTAAAAGAGCAATGATTATGTTTTGGCCAATGTCTGATGCTGAGATTATGGGAATCCGTCCATCAAAGTATTTTCAATATAATGAAACCCCAACTAATATAGATCGTATGAGCCAACTTCTTTCATGGCTTTTACACACTGGAAATGCTAGACCATCATTCTTGGCTTCCTATTTTAGTATAGTCGATAGCATAGGGCATTCATATGGACCAGATGCAGATGAAACAATTGAAGCTATTAGAGTTGTTGATAAAGCCATTGGGCATTTGATAGATGGATTAGAAGCACAAAATATTCTCAATGAAGTAAATATTATGATTGTTTCAGATCATGGAATGACTGAAACACCTGATACAAAAGTTATTAATATTGCTGATTATATTACCTTAGATGATGTTGTAACAGTTGGAGGGGGTCCATTCATGGAAATTCGTCCAAATGAAGGTAAGTTGGATTCTAGTTATCAGGCTTTGCAAAATATTGACAATACGCAAGTTTTTAAAAAAGAAGATATTCCTGAGAAATTTCATTATAAAAACAATGATCGCATTGAACCAATCCTATTGCTTGCAGATGAGCATTGGAGCATAGTAACTCCAGGACGCACTCCTGCTGCTGGATCACATGGCTATGATCCAGATTATCAATCAATGAATGGAATTTTTATTGGACATGGTCCTGCATTCAAATCTGGATTCTCTGGTCCAGAGATTCAACTCGTTCACTTGTATGAAATGATGTGCAAAATTTTAGACATTACGCCTGCTAGCAATGATGGTAGCTTAGATGTTGGTAGCGTTTTTCTAAAAGACTAAGATAAAGAACGATTTTTCTGACTGTCTTCTTTTTCAACCTGTAGTGCTATTTTCTTAAATCGATTCATAGCTTCTTTATGATCTTTAGTAATAGAAATTAGATCATCTGCCCATTCTATATTTGAATTTCCTACCAACTCTTCAAGTCTATCGATACTATTGGTAAACATTTTTGGTAAAAATGAAGGCGTAGGACTTCCTCCAGTTCCTTTTGCTTTGGTTTGATGTTGATATGGGTCTGGTGAACGTAAAATATATGACACAACCATTTTATAATGATCAATACGATGTTGAATAAGCCATCTTACTGAATTTGCTAATTGTCGTTTTGTTGAATCATTACCTTCAACATCATTAAAAAATGAAGAATTTTCAATCGTATCTTTTGTCTTTACAATTAATGCATGATGAGCAGGAGGCCGATAACCTACACGAAATGATTTTAATAACTTCGTTAGTGAATCAATTTCGCAATCACAAGATGCTAGACATTCATCAGATACAAATCCGTTTTCAAGAATATTTTCGATAATAATACAGTCTACTTCATCATCACATTCATATGCTTTTGTATATTTGCCAACTCCAGTTATTTCATCGCCTAATGGATGATAAGAACTGTTAGCACCTGTTTGTCCATGCAAATTGGAAAGATAACACCCCTTTGAATCATATTTTTCATCATAGGTATCACCGCATTGATCAAAGAATAATCCTTTCTCATCATAAATACGTCCTTGATTTCCATATAATCCTTGAATAAAAATTCGCACTTCTTTGTTGTATAAATCAGGATCACTGACTTTCCACATACAATTGAATATTTTGTTTGATAGATGTAATGCTTCTGAAATTTTCTCTAGATTTTCAGGCAAATTGTGTTTGTTAACAGCGTTCAAGGCACCTTCAATCATAGCCTTTGAAGTGTTCTCCATTGCAAGATGTGTCATACGAAATCCTTGTTCATTTTTATCAATATCATGGAAGGATACAACCGGTTTAATAGAACGTATATACTCAACAATGGTATCTGTATTGTCTGATAGGGAAACATTGGTATCAGGCAAAATTCCAGAACGCAATACATAGTCTGCTGCATATTCAAACTCTGGTTGTTGTCCAGTAATTCGTGATGATAAAAGTAGCAAGCCAGATAGTGGCCAAGGAATAAAAGAACATGCTGTTTTTTCTCCATTGAATATTGGTTCGATTTTTATTCCATTTGCTAACCATGATGTCCAACACCTTACATCTGCAATCAACTGAGCCGACTCTTCTGTTGGATTTTCAATATGATTTTTTACATGCTCTATAAAGTTGTCCATTAAGCTACTATCTAGAGATACAACTTCTTTAAATAATGCTTTTTTACCAATTAATCCTGTTTT
Organism: uncultured bacterium; assembly: GCA_964482595.1. GTDB lineage: Bacteria > Fidelibacterota > Marinisomatia > Marinisomatales > Marinisomataceae > Marinisoma. Next base: position 11,094 of record CAYZYM010000036.1, read on the forward strand.
TCCATTAAGATGCACAGTCATTTCTCCAGCAAGGTCACTGATAACATTAAATGGAGCTGGTAAGGGCTTTACAGTGGACCTACATAATGTAGAATTTGGTTGCCAAATTAGTTCAGATGTTTTTTGTATAAGATTTGCATCAAATCTGATTCCAAATAGTTCTTCTGTAAAATTGATGCCGTTACCTAAATAAGGAAATCCGTTTTCAGCATTAATGGTGATATTTGTTTTCAATGTATTATAATAGATTGTTAATATAGTTTACAACAGATGAGTCATTCCAGAGCGCAGATCCAACATCTTTTACTAGAATTTTTCCTTTACGATTTACAATAAAGGTAGTTGGTATTCCACTCGTTGCAAACAAATCATCATCTGTAATTATTTTATATATAGGAAGATCTTTCAATGATTCATCTTTTGGGATATAGTCAATAATTGTTTGAGCTTCTTCTTTGGATAGATAAAGAAATACAATTTCATTGTTATCTTTATATTGGCTATAAAGTTCTGCCATGTTTGGCATTTCGGCTAAACAGGGGTTGCACCATGTTGCCCAATAATTAATAAATAAAATTTTATCTTGAAAATCTCTTAATGAAAATTGCGTGCCATCTAAATCTTGAAAAAGAAGCATATTAGAGTCGAAGTCTACTGTTGCAACTTCCATTTCTGGGACAGTCATTTCTGGCGTTTCCATGATTTCTTGAATGTATTTAACAGCAACGGACTTGTAATAACCTTTATAGTCTTCTAAATCTTGATTTAGATTATGATTGAGATATAAGGTGTATGCTAATGCTCCAATTAGCACAATTATCAATCCTAAATAATTTTTTAACTTTATTGCATTGTTAAGCATCGTTCAATTTGCTAAATATTTACTTTTTTAAATATAAAGAAGTTATATTTATAACAGAGGATTTAAAATGGAAAAATTAGGATATTTTTTAATCACTGCATTCTTTGTTGTTGTCACTGTTCTCACCTTACAAGAAGTTGAAAGATTTTATCCAGAAGGACTAGTTCTTCTATTAATTTATGGCGGCTTATTTATATTGTTTATTAAGGTTTTAAGAGAACGTTTAGGCAATAAAGAAGATGATTATTATTCAAAGGAAGTTCACAAATGATTGTTACAACTCAAGATAAAGTAGAAAATAGAACCATTTCTCAAACATTAGGTGTTGTAAGCGGCCAATCTATTCGAGCACGACATGTTGGAAAAGATATTTTAGCTGGATTACGCAACCTAGTTGGTGGAGAAATTACTGAATACTCAAAATTAATGGCTGAGTCAAGGCAACAAGCAATGGATCGTATGGTCAAAGCTGCACAAGAAAAAGGCGCAGATGCGATTGTTGGTATACGTTTTACAACATCCATGTTGCAAGCAGGTGCATCAGAAATCTTTATTTATGGCACAGCAGTTAAATTGTAGTAATGTATCAAAAAATATTTCAAATTGATCATTTACATTTTAAGATATTCTACTCAAAAGATTCTTTGCTAAAACTGATTTGCACACATCAAAAAAAAGACTTAATTGATCCGCAGATTTCATTAAACATTACTAAGTCCAGCAATCTAAAATTTGCAAAACATGTCCAGGAGCAATTGGATGCTTATTTTCAGCGAAAACTAAAAAAATTTGATGTTCCTTACAGTATTGAAGGGAGCGCTTTTTTCAGAAAAGCACTTTCACAAATTGAAAAAATTCCTTATGGAAAAACTAAAAGCTACAAACAAGTTGCAAATTTAGTAAAGCAGCCATCTGCATGGAGAGCGGTAGGGCGTGCAAGTGGAGCCAATCCTATTCCTATTATTATTCCATGTCATCGTGTGATTAAAAGCAGTGGTGATTTGGGAGGATATAGTGGAAATGGAGGCATTCTTTTTAAATCATACCTACAATTATTGGAGAAAAAATGAAAAAACATATTTTAATAGCAATGCTATCAGTTGCAATTGCACAAAATACAAACCAAGAAATTATTACTTTTCAAAGTGCAAATCCGTTTTCGTTTGAAGAAATTATCATGCACTTAGATGATCAAGATACCCAAGAAGTATTTGGGACATTAACCTTGCCTGACAATTATGATGCTGATACAAAATATCCGCTTATTATAGGAGTTGCAGGCAGTTTAAATTGGGGCACGCATCATCTAGAATACTTAAAAATGTATCAAGAAATGGGTTTTGCAACATTCCAGTTACAAAGTTTTGATAGTCGTGGAATACAATCAACAGTTGGTAGCCAGATAGAGGTAACAACGGCTATGGTTATTTTAGATGCGTATCGTGCCTTAGAAACACTTAGTACGCACCCAAATGTTGATACAGATCATGCAGGAATTACTGGGTGGAGCCTTGGGGGCGGTGTTTCGTTGTATTCGGCATGGTTGCCATTAATTAACGCAATCAATGGTGGAGAGTTTATGTTTGCTGCACATTTGCCAATCTATCCAGGTTGTTTGATATATCCACATCCAGGTGAGCTGATGCAATTTAGCGATGCACCAATTCATATTTTAATA
>CAYZYM010000037.1:0-3591 GCA_964482595.1 uncultured bacterium
GCTAATTCACATCTTGATTTTGATTTAAGTTTAGCAATGGATGAATCAGAAAAAAATCCTGTTTACTACTTGCAATATGCGCACGCACGTATTTCAAATCTTGGCAAACGTTTCAAAAAAGAAATAGAGCAAACCAATAAAATAAATCTTCAGTTGTTAGGTGAAGAAGATGAAATATCATTAATGAAAAAATTGTCTCAATTCCCTCAAAAAATGGAGCAATTACATGAATCGTTAGAGCCAAGAAAACTTGCAACTTATCTTGAAGAATTAGCAGCACAATATCATAAATTTTATGGAAATCACAAAGTAATTGATTTAGAGAATACTGAATTATCGCATGCAAGAATGGCTTTGTGTGATGCAACGCAAATTATTTTCAAAATTGGGTTATCAATTCTAGGTATCAGTGCACCAGAAAGAATGTAATCAATAATATGTCTGATATTACAAGGCGAGAATTTATTCGAAGAAGTGTAATTATTGCAGCTGGCGCAACTTTGCTGCCATCATGTGAAGATAATGAAACAAGCCCAAATGAAGAGAATACCCCTATTACCTATTCACCAGGAATGCTCACTGGGAATAGACCTTCTAAAAAAGTAATAATTATTGGTGCAGGTCTTTCGGGGCTGGTTGCTGCATATGAATTAAATCGAGCTGGACATGATGTAACAATTTTGGAAGCAAGAAATAGAATTGGTGGACGAGTTTTTACAATTCGTTCTCCATTTGCTGATAACCATTTTGGCGAAGGGGGAGCAGCAAGAATTAAGCCTAGTCATGATTTAACATTAGGATATGCAAACCACTTTAATTTGCCGCTAGATCCTTTTTATGCCACATCAGGTTCTTATGTAGACGTTACAGATGGAACTCGAGAACTAATTTCAAATAGCAATTATCTTAATGCAACATATGGTTCAGTTTTTCGTAAAGACTATGTAAAAATTCGTGGTGGGTCAGATCGTTTACCATATGCATTTGCAGATTATTTAGATAATTATATCTCTCTTGCAAGCCCTGCTCAATCTATTGCACAAAATTCTGATGGGGTTACTGTGCAAACAACAAATGGAGAGTCCTTTACTGCAGATAGAGCTTTATGCACTGTCCCTTTAACTGTTTTAAATAAAATTCAATTTACACCATCATTGTCCACAGAAAAACAAACAGCGATGAATGGTGGATACCGATATGCATCGTCAACAAGAATTTATATTCAGTTCCAAAATCGATTTTGGGAAAATGAAGGCCTAAATGGATGGGGCAATACCGACCTACCAGAAGAAATCTGGCAACCTACTTGGGATTTAAGTGGTCCACGTGGTATTATTATGTCTTATTTGCGATATAATAGAGCAGAAGAAATGGATATACTGACTGAACAAGAGCGTGTTGATACTGTGTTGAACAGGTGGGAAAATATTTTTCCTGGGGCAACAAATAATTTAGAAAATGCTACTTCTCAATCATGGGCACTTGAAGAATGGTCTCAAGGAGCATGGGCATCGCCTACTTCATCTCAAGATTCAGCATTAGCAGATCATATTGGCGCCGCAGAGGGACGTATTCATTTTGCAGGTGAACACGCTTCCAATGATCATGGTTGGATGCAGGGAGCATTATTTTCTGGTTTACGCGCTGCAGTAGAAGTTCACGAAGGAAATTGATTTCATGAAAAAAATATGTGTTTTACTTTTCATTGTTATGCTTAATTCATGCCAAAGTAAAGATGTGCTTAATATTGGACATAGAGGTGCTAAAGGCCATGTCGCTGAAAACACGCTAGAATCTATACAAAAAGCAATGGATTTAGGGGTTGATGGAGTAGAAATCGATGTTTTTCGTTGTGCATCTGGTGAGATAGTTGTTTTCCATGATAAAAAATTAGATCGTCTTACTGATAGTGTTGGGTTCATTGAAGAAATAGCTATTGATGATCTAAACAATGTTTTAGTAGAAGGAAAATATAAAATACCAACGCTAGAAGAGGTATTAAGACTTATTGATGGAAATATATTATTAAATGTTGAACTCAAAGGTAAAAAAACAGCTGAAAAAACAGCTTTAATTCTTAAAGATTTTGTTAGCAATACTAAATGGGAAGCAAACCAGCTAATCGTTTCAAGTTTTAATTGGAATGAATTAACAATTTTTAAAAATGAGAATACAAATATCCCAATTGGGGTATTAAACGAAAAGAATACACTAAATGAGGTGCTTGATATGGCAATGAAACTTGATGCAGTTGCTATACATCCAGATTTTACTTCTTTAAATCAAGAAATTGTGAATACAATTCATGATGCAGGCTTTAAAATATATTCTTGGACTATTAATACACCTGAAGAAATTAACAAAGCAATCAATTTTGGTATAGATGGTATTATTACAGATTTTCCTGATCGTATTCCCAATTAGCCTTATTTAAGACATGGAAATAAAGCTTCAAAACCGCCTGTTGTAACATAAAAAGAAGACGGTAAATAAGGCCCCATAATTTCTTTTTCTTTGCCAATTTCATCGACATTCTGAATTGCATGGCTAAAGTCTGGTGAGGCTAACATATTTCTAATTTGAATTACTGTGGCATCTTCATCAACAGCTCCATCTCCATCTTCAGCCATTGGCAACCATCCAATCCCACATTCAGCATAAGCATTGCGTGGACGGTCTTCTTTTCTACTAACTACAATTGTATATTCACCATTTTCATTGACAGGAACTTGTTCATCAAAAAGACAATCATTCACTCGAGTATTTGCAAAACCTTGATTTGAACAAATAGACCAATAAATCAAATCCCCTTTAGTCATTAATTTATCTCCATCATACGTTTTTGGTGTTTTAGGTAATTTGCCTTTAAGAACAAATACTTTACCATGTTTACGATTAATAATAGTTCGTACATAATTATTATCAAGGTTCGGATAAAAACCGCCAGTGCTCTTTCTAAATGATTTGGGTGGTTGTCCATTATAAATACCTAAAAGAAAATTTCTGTCATATTGCAAATACCAAGTTGTTGGTACAGTTGATGGCCATGTATTGGGTTTATCAGGTTGATTTGCCAGCTTTGAATATACGGTCATAGGTAGGCCTATAGCATCCATGCTAATCTGTGCCATTTGATTAGCATTTAATGCATTACAAGCTTCTTTTCCTACTAATTTTTCTCCATTGCTTAACACCAAAACAAACTCAGGGAAAGGCACTCCTCCTAATTCATTTTTTCCATTATCAGGCACATAGATTCGATAAACGATTGACTGTTGTCCTTTTCCATACTTTGTTGCATTTAATGAATTTCTTTTAACAATTTCATTTTGTGGGTCTCCATTTCTAATATCAGTTTGGAGATCAAGCTTAACTCCTTCTTCTCTTCTTATGTTTGGAGGAAGATTTAAAATTTCTACAGTATAAGATCTATTTTTATGATTTCTCGTAGCTCCTTCTATAAAAGGATTGATTGAGTTTTTATCCGGTACAATAAGATAGTCAGCTAAAGATTCTATTGGTGTTCCTTTGCCGTCATAGCTAATTAATGACATATATCTAGAATGAGGGAATTCTCCTTTAAGATAAAGT
>CAYZYM010000038.1:0-6199 GCA_964482595.1 uncultured bacterium
GTCTGGGCCGTATCTCAATCCCAGTGTGGCTGATCATCCTCTCAGACCAGCTACCGATCTTTGTCTTGGTAGGCAATTACCCTACCAACTAACTAATCGGACGCAAATCTATCTCAAAGTGTGAGCCGAAGCCCACTTTAACAACAAATACCCCGAAGGGCCCGCTGCATTATTTGGTATTAGCACTGGTTTCCCAATGTTGTCCCAATCTCTGAGGCAAGTTATTTACGCGTTACTCACCCGTTCGCCAGTTTACTAATTATCCGAAAAAAAAATTCTCCTTGACTTGCATGTATCAAGCACGCCGCAAGCGTTCGTCCTGAGCAAGGATCAAACTCTCAATTGTGTATTGTAAGTTTGTTTGGTGCCAAAGCACCAAGTTTGTCTAACTGCAGGATTTAAAGCTCAAAGGTTCTACATATATCAAATTTTCAAATATCTAAATAAAAACATGCGTAATGATTTTTTTACGCAAAGCCTCGAAAATTATTATCATTGAGAGAGATTACCAAACAAAAAATAAAAAAAAATTATATGATTTTTTGACTATAAAATCATGCCTGCAATTGTTGCAGTTAACCATGATGCTAAAGCACCTCCAAACATAGCTTTTGTGACGAGCTTTGCGAGATCTTTGCTACGCCCGGGAGCCATGCCTCCAATCCCGCCTAACTGAATACCGATAGAACCAAAATTCGCAAAACCGCATAATGCATAGCTAGCAATGATTGCTGTTCTCTCAGAAATTTGTCCTTCAGCTACAATTTTTTGCAAATCGCCATATGCAATCAATTCAGTTAAAACAATCTTTTTACCCATTAGCATACCTAATGTTCCAGCTTCTGACCATGGAACTCCCATAGTCCATGCTAAAGGTTTGAAAACAAAACCAAGTATAGCTTCCATTGATGTATCAAAAAATAATAATAAATAATTAATCATAGCTACAAATGATAAAAATGCAATAAGCATTGCAGCAATATTTGCTGCTAATTTTAATCCTGCTGTTGCTCCATTACCAAGAGCTTCCATTGAATTTGTAGTAGTTTGTTCAATATCAATATTTAAATCTCCCATAGTTTCAGATTTTTCGACTTCTGGATAAATAATTTTTGCAACAACGAGCGCTGCAGGAGCAGACATTACTGATGCAGTTAACAAATGACCAGCAATACCTGGGATATCAGATAACCAACTAACATAAATTGCTAAGATTCCTCCAGCTGCTGTAGCAAAACCGCCTGTCATAACAGCCATTAATTCTGATTTAGTCATCTTATCAACAAAAGGTCTCACCATTAATGGAGCTTCGGTTTGACCAAGAAATATGTTAGCTGAAATACTTAAAGATTCTGTCCCACTGATAAACATCGTTTTCTGAAAAATTATTGCAAATATTCTTACAATTTTCTGTATTAAACCAAAATGATATAAAACACTTATAATGCTCGAAAAAAATATAATTGTAGGCAATGTACGAAATGCAAAATTCTCTAAAGATGGATGAACATTGCCAGAAACATAAGATTTAAATAAAAATGTACTACCTGAATCTGAAAATGACACTAGAGTAGTAATTGCATTATCCAAAAACCTGAAAATAGGTTCTCCAAAAGGGGTGCCCAATATAAAAAAGGCAAGAAAAAATTGTAACCCGATGCCTGAAAGAACTGTTTTTAGATTAATTGCTTTCCTATTGCTAGACAAGAGAAATGCAATGGCTAAAAGAGTGAATATTCCAATAATTCCAGTAAATCTTTCCATAATTTACATGCTAGTGATTATGCTGATGTTGCAATTCAGATGTTTCAACATCTTTATAGGTAACTTTTGTATTTTCTTTTAATAAGTCCAATATTTTTTCATCAAGAAGATCATCAGATAGTTTATTTTTGTTAGATTCTTTCTTATAAAATCTTTCAATTTCCTCTTTCTGCTCTTTATTTTTCTCAACAGCATCATCAATAAAAGAATTAACTTCCTCTTCTTCAGTTTTTAATTTGAAATCTATAATAATAGCCTTTCGTAGTAAGAACCATTTTAAATTATTTTCAGCAAAAGTTTTATATTGTTCTCTTATTTGGTTTTCTTCAAGTTTCTCTCCTTCAGGACTTGATTTTACTTCATTAACAATATTTGCAAGATAGGAATCAAACATTGAAGAAGGTAAAATTGGATTAACCAATTTTATAAACTGATCAATTACAGCTGAATTAAACATCTCTTCAGATTTTTTTTCATACTCTTTCTGAATGCTCTCTTTAATTTTATCTTTAAATTCTTGAACATTATTACAATCTGGAGCCATTTTTTTGGCAAAATCATCATTTAATTCAGGTGGAATTCTTCTTTCAATTGAATGGATTAAAATTTTAAAAGTTTGGTTTCCATTTTCTGAATCAATAGTAATTTGAACTTCATCTCCAACATTTTTATTTAATAAAATATCTTTATTTGCTCCCACAATCGGTTCTTGTCCTATCGCAAGAAATTTCTTTTCAGCTTTTTTACCAATAATTGGTAATCCAGAATCATCCAATTCTTGAAGGTCAACCATAAGAAAATCTCCATCTTGCGATCCTTTATCAATTTTTTTAATCTCACTTTGTGAAATGAGCATATTATTGATTGTATCTTCTACTTCTTTTTCATTAGAAATGAAATTCATTTTTTCAACAGACACCATATTTTTTTTGAATTTTGGTAGTGAAAGATCAGGTTCTATTTCAAATTCAGCTTTAAAAGATAAATCTTTTTCATATGAAAAATCTATATCTTTAAGCGATGCTTGATTGATAGGATTCAATTTTTCTTTTTGCAAAGATAATATATAGTATTTCTCACAGAAATCTTGAACAAACGCATATTCGATATTTGGCAAATATTGAGTCATAAGAATATTATCAGGAATTTTTCCTTTTCTAAACCCTGAAACTTTAATTTCTTTCGAAACTTTTTTCTTTGAAGATTCAAAATCTTCTTTGATATCTTTCCAAGCAACAGAAATAGATAATTCGTAAGTGAAGTCATTCACTTTTTTTGATTTTATCTTCAGATTCATTTATTGTTTTAACCTATATGTACAACCTTCAATAGTCTTGATAAATAAATCTAATTGCGCATTTGTACATATTAATTCTTCTAACGGTTCGTAAGAATCTGAAGGGTATGATTCTTCATCGTAATCTCTTAAGAAGTTTGATTCAAGTTTGATAATCATATCTTGTAAAACTTGTTTATGAATATTTTTACTTCTTAAAAAATTAATCTGAAGATTAATTTTTCCATTGGATGACAATCTAAACAATGGAAGTATCCCATAATCTGAATTACATCTATAGGTCATAGTGCCAAAATCATCTCCAGTGCCCCATGATAATTCATCTGATGTTTTTTCAGAAAAATCAATAAGATCAAGGCATATTATAACTATATCATTTTCACAAGTTTCGTTTATATGATTGATAAAACTTTCTTTTGACCATTGCGTCATGCGTGCAAATATCCCTTCATCGATTAGAATTGAATTGAGGCGAATTTACAAAAAAGAGTATTCTTTTAAAAAAGAAATCTTAATTTAATTTCTAAGTGATTTCCCTGTTTTGAGGAAATGTGTAATGCGATCTTGTGTTTTTTTCTCTCCAGCTAGAGACATAAAACATTCTCTTTCAATATCAAGAAGATATTGCTCATCAACTTTTGACATCATACCACCTTTCTTTCCTCCACTGATGATATCAGCAGTTTTCAAAGCAATTAATTCATCATGTTCAGATATTTTGCCTTGTGCTCTCATCATTTTAGTATTGACCTTTACCATTGTTCTAAGAGGCATTCCAGGCATTGTTAAGTCATCACGATATTTTGGCGGTTCATAACCATTATCACTCATTTCTATTACTTTCATTTTAGCAGTAGCTAATAAATGATCTGAATTCATAAGAATAGTATCACTTTTTCTAAGAAAGCCTTTCTTGACTGCATCAGTTGCACTTCTAGATACACTTAGCGGATTGATTACTTCAACAGCTTTTCTTGCAATAAGCATATTAACATTTTTAGCATCATTATTTTCAAGCAAATTGAGAAGCACTCTTAAATGACCGCCTGCGCCAGGTACAAGACCAACGCCTGCTTCAACTAAGCCAGCATAAAGTTCTCCAGATGCAACTGAATGATTGGAACAAGCATAAAACTCCAGACCACCACCCAATGCGAAATTAAATGGACAAGCAACTACTGGATGCTTTGAATGTCTTATGCGCTGAGTTAAATCTTGCATTTGTTTTGTACCAAGTTCCATAAGATGTAAATTTCCGCTATCGATTGCCATCTTAAAATCATTAACATTTGCTCCTGCAGACCAATTTTTTCCCTGATGACCAACAACAAGGCCTTTGTATTTTCCAGTATCAAGTAAATCCATAGCATGAGACATAACTTCAACCATTGATCGATCAATAGGGTTCATTTGTGGAACAAAAATAGAATGAAATTCTACATTCAATACATTGTCTCCAATATCATAAAGGCTCGCACTCCAATCTCTTTTCAAAGTATGTTTAGAATTCTTATATAAATTCAGATTTAATGTCTTTTTATTTGGTTTGTGCTCTAATGCTTCTTTTTTTAATGGACACCAATAAGTCATTTTTCCATCTACAGTTTCATAAAACGACTTTCTTCCTGAAGCAAGCATTTCTTCAACCCACTCAGGAATTTTTCTATTTTCTATTTTCATCCTTTCAACAGATTTCTCGACTCCAATAGCATCCCAAGCTTCAAATATCCCTATTTCTCTTGTAAAACCCCATTTCATAGTATTGTCGATTTCAATAATACTATCAGCAATTTCTGGAATCATCTCTGCAGTATAGGTTAATATTGGAGTATTGCATTCCCACAAAAATTTTGATGCTTTATCATCTAAGAATGTTATCGCCTCTAATCTTTTTCTTAAATTTTTAATACTTTTTCCTACTCTAATCGTATCAAATCTACTTTTTTTAATAGGAGTATATTTCATAGTATCGAAATCCAATGATAGAATTTGTTTTCCTTCTTTTTTGTACCACCCTTCACCCGTTTTTTGACCTAATCTTCCATCTTCGACAAGCTTTATTAGAAGTTCATGTGCTTTAAATTTTTGTCTTTCTTCTTCACTTTCTGTTGTCACTCTTTCATACATATTATTAGAGACATTAAGTGCTGTATCTAAACCAACAATATCTTGAGTTCTGAAATATGCACTCTTTGCATTACCAATCAAAGTCCCAGTAAGTGCATCTACATCTTCAACAGATAGTCCCATTTCTAATGCTTTTTCTAAAACAAGTCTACCATTTGCATTAATAAGTCTATTGCCAATAAACCCTGGTGTATCTTTTGCATGAACAATGCCTTTTCCTAGCACAGTTTCTCCAAAATCAGCGACCGCATCATAAATATCATCAGATGTCTTGTCTCCTTTAACCAATTCCAATAGCTTTAAATATCTAGGAGGATTAAAAAAATGAGTAATAAGAAATCTTTCTTGAATATCGTCAGGAAGCACTTCAACAAGATTTGCTAAAGGAATACCTGATGTATTTGATGTTAAGATTGCATCTTTTTTTAAATGGGGTAATAATTTTTTATACACATCATGTTTAATCTCAATTTTCTCTGCCACTGCTTCGATAATAAGATCACAATCACTTAGTTTTTCTAAATCGTTATTGTATGTACATGCAGTAATTAAAGATACATTCTTTTTACTAAACAAAGGGGCAGGTTTTAAACTTGTTAAAGTGTCTACTCCTTTTTTTGCTAACTCTTCATCAATATCAAACAATAATGATGGAACGCCAGCATTTGATATGTGCCCAGCAATCTGTGCACCCATAACTCCGGCACCTAATACAGCGCATTTTTTTATTTTAGTAGACATTTATTCACCCCTTTTAATAATTGTAGTAATTCCCATTCCAGTTCCAACGCACATTGTTGCAAGTCCCATTGATTTATCTTGCTGTTCCATAACATTTAATAATGTAGTAATAATTCTAGTACCAGAAATTCCTAATGGATGGCCTAAAGCAACTGCACCGCCATTTAAATTCACTTTATTAATATCCCAACTTGCTTTTCTCACACAGTAAAGAGATTGAGCAGCAAATGCTTCATTAATTTCCATAATATCAATATCATCTATAGTTAA
>CAYZYM010000039.1:0-5857 GCA_964482595.1 uncultured bacterium
CTATCAGGAGAAGTTTTAACAACAATTACCTTTGAAGAAAGAGATCTCATCTTCATTAATAAAGACGACAACTGATGTAAGTCATCGCTTAAACATTTACCATCTTCTGTGTTTGGACAACTAATATTAATCTCATAAAAAAACTGATCAAAAGAAGAAGATTCTACTTTTGAATTTATTAATTCAAACACTTTGATATAATCATTAACACTGTCCCCTCCAATGCTAATACCTATTGGTCGATTGAAGGATAATAGTTTCTGATTTTCAAAATGATTAACAAAATTATTTACTCCTTTAGTTGGAAGGCCAAGAGAATTCAATAAAGCATAATTACCATTGTGATTCACTTCTTGTATTCTTGGTCTTTTGTTTCCTTCTGAAGGATCTTTTAATACAGTTTTATAGGTTATCCCTCCTAATCCTACAAACTGCCATTGCAAGAATGCGCTTATATCATCTTTAAATGATGCTGCAATAATTGGAGAAGGGAAATTTAAATCATACAGATGTGTTCCAATATTATTTGGTATTGAAAATTTGAACAAATGCTTCAAAGGTGAATTCATTAACAAATGATTAATCTTATCGCCAACAATAATTGCTCCTTCTAAATCTTTTTTGAATAAAGATTGTTGCATAATGACTAGCCTTCTTATAAGACGATAGTTTATTGACAGAAATTGAGATCTTACGCTATTCATTTAATCCTTCAAGCCTCTTTTGTGCAATCATTCCTTGAGTAGATTCTGGATGATTCTTTGTAAGCCATGTGTAATATGTAATCGCATTATCTTTATCAAATAATTTATAATCATAATAATATGCTAGGAAATATGCTGCAATTGCAGAAAATGTTGTTGAAGAATCACTATCTAAAACCAATTTATAAGTATCGAGAGCTTCTTTTTTGTTAGTAGGCCAAAGTGATTCAGCTTTTAATAATAATCTTGAAGGCTGATGTTCAAATGATAGTTTTTCATTATCTATAATCTTTTTTGCATAATCTGATTGCGGATATTGTTTGAAAATTATATCCTTATACTTTTTTGATTCTAACGCATTCTTTGAATCATATATTAAATAAGAAGCAAATAAAGATTTGGAGTAATATTCTGAATCTGTATGATTAGCAATAATTTTTTCAAAGTAATCTAATGCTTCATACTCACTCCCAACATCGAATGCTAATATTTCTGCAATTGCATACAAAGTTGATGGATTGTTATCACTGTCTTCATCTAATGAATTTCTAAATTTTATAAGCTTACTAACTGAATCTCGCCTTTTAGACATAATAACTTTATAAGGAGAGTTAAAATTTTGTTTCATTCCTTCGTTGATAAAGAAATTTGCACGATCAAAATCTAAATTTGGATTTCTTAAAAAAATGTTTCCAAGCAAATAGTAGGCTTCTACTGAAATTTCTGTATTCAAATTATTCTGTGCTACTTGATCTAAGCTTTCTATTGCAAAATCCAAATTATTCTTATCTAATTCAATTTTTGCTAACTCTAAATTCAGCTCTCCTTTTATCGACTTAAAATTATCATCTAAAAGCAATTGCTCGATTCTGTTTTTTGCCTTATCCAAATCTCCTAGCAAACGATAAGTTTGAATAATCTTTAGATTCGACTCCTTTACCCTAGACATTGATATTGTATTATTAAGAACATTTCTATAATTGTCTGACGCTTGCTCATACAATTCTTTCTCATATGATAATTCTGCTATTTGAAAATAAATTTGTTCTCTAGTTAGTCTGCTATCTGCTGTTTTAGCTCCACGATCTAAAAATTGAAATGCAGAATCTGGTTGATCAATTTCAAGATAAATTTCTCCCAACGTTAAATAGATACGAGACTCTAAATCAATGGAGTTAGTAATGTCTAAAAGATTTCTTAAATCATTAATAGCAGGTTGAGGTCTTAAATCTTTCCACTTACACAACGCCAACCAATAGGTTGTTTCATTCTGGAAAAAGATTTCTTCGGTGTTTTTTAATCTATCAAAAGATTCTTTAGCGCTATCATACTCTCTTTTGAAAAAATGTGATTTCCCTTTTAATAACAATGCATCATTCACATATTTACTATCACTAAAATCTGTTAATATTTTCTGTGATTTTTCAATGGCCTTCTGATATTCTTGGATAGCTCTAGAAGGCAATTGATTTCCAAAATTTTCTATACGTATCTTTTCTGCATCTTTATAATGTTCTTCAGCATTATAGAATGTATTAAAGTAGGCGCAACCTTGAATAAGAAGCAAAAGACATAAGGATTTAATTATTTTTGAATTAAATTCAGATATCATAAACAGAAGTTACAATGAAGCTTGAAGAATTACAGACAATAATTTCTAAAAAAATATCAGATGAAATTACCGTGGATTTTATCAAAATATTCGATTATACCATGGAACATGAAAATCATGCGACTTTTGAAGGCAATTTTCATCTAAGTATGACATTGGTTAGCCCTGATTTTGAAGGAATGAGCCTTATTGAGCGCCATCAATTGATATATAAGCTTGTTGATGAATATATGCCTCATGAAATCCACGCACTAACCATGAAGACACACACGCCTGAAGAATACAAGAAAATTACTGAGCGTAATTAGGCACAGGCGGAATACCTAAATCAATTTCTAATAAATCGCTTTCAAGCGTTCCAACAGGACTTTCTACAATGCGCCCTATTTCTTCATTGCCTTGATTGACAATTAAGGTAGGAACGTAACGGATGTCTTTTCCTTCTTGTTCATTTCCAGGACTGACCTTATCTCTATCTACGCATATATATTTTACATTTTCTTCTGGAACACCCAATGTTTTGAATATTTTAGCAATTCTTGGCACTTCTTGTCTGCTATCACCACACCATGTACCAAGAAACACTTCATATGTGTATACATTTGGATCCTCAATAGCGCTGATTAACTGAAAATCCACATCATAATCTTTAAAACCAGATGCGTACCACTCTTCAAATGGATCTTCTTTGAGTTCATCTAAAGAAATAGACCCTAATAACCATTTTTCTCCTGTTTTAGGGTCTATATTTCCACTTGTAACATTCCACACACTATATGCGCTAAACATTACTAGCAATCCTAAAAAGATAGGATGCATTAAAAATTGTGTTACTTTATTGCTGTCCATCTGTATAGTATCTGTATATCGCGTATGTACCTAAGATAGTAAGCGTTAAAGAAATAACAGATCCTTCTATTCCAAATGATCCCCCTGAAATAATATCAGGAACTTGACCTGAATTTTCATGAGCAAGCACTTTCCAAGAATCAACATTCAATCCACTAATTTCAAATCCAAATAGTCCTTGAAAGAAATTCCATCCAAAATGGAAAAAGGTTGGAAACCATAAATTTTTAGTAAAAGTATAGCTAATTCCTAGTATGAATCCTGCAGCAAACAACTCTGTCATTGGAACAAAAGTGCTCCACACATTAGGGTTCCCTGCATGCATTAATGCAAACACAGCAGAAGAGATACCTAATGCCCACCATCTGTTCATTGAATCCATCAAATTGTTTAATACATAACCACGGAAGACGATTTCTTCATCGAATGCAGCAACAAACAGCATTAAACTAACTATCATTACTTCTGGCTTTAATCCGACAACGCCTGTTACGGTAATTGCACCAAGCATCCATAAAATAAGGAATATGCCACCAATAAAGAGTAATGCAGCTCCTAACCCCACTAACATCTCTTGGCCACGATCTTTTATGGACAATCCAATATTTGTTAATGGCTCTTTGTTAAATACAGTCATCATGAACCAAATTGTTGCAAAACTTGCAGTAATTTGTAAAACAGACATGGCCAACATCATTGGCGATGCAAATCCCATGCCTTCCATGCCCATAGCCCATTCTTCTACAGCTACTGTATCGCTCATATCAACGCCAGCTATCATCATCATAGCAACTGTTCCTAAGCCGACAAAAATCATCATTGTTACAAACCAGATAGGTATAAAGATTAATGCTCTTACCCATCCTTGTTTAATTGGTAGTTCTGACATAATTATTCCCTCCTGTAAAGTGAAATTTTTCCGTTAAATGATTGTACTCTTTTATAAATAAAATATATTGAAGAGAGAGCAAAAGTTAATAACCCCCACCTTGTATAACCAATCCCTTGATTATAGTGTTCAGGATAAAATGTTAGAATAAAAATTGCGAAAGAAGTTATTCCAACAAACAAATAAAAGAGCAAGAAAATTAAATCAGTGGTTGTTAAGCTAAGAGGTTTTGGTTTTTCTGTTGAGAAATATAAAGCAATCGCAGAAAGAAAAGCAGTTGTCACTAACGCTATAATTGTTCCAATCTCTTCTATAGGTAAAAATGTCCCCCACAATGTTAAACCAGCTAAGAAAATAAGAGGAACTAACACTTTTGTAACTGTATATGAACTTGGTCTTGCAATTACAATTCCAATTTTATGTTTTTCAGAAACTAAAGTATATCCTTTTTCAAAAATAGGACGATAGTCTTCTTTTCTTCTTATTACTCCAGATCGAAAACCTAAAATACTCCATCCATCAGAGATAATTTTATCGTCATTATAGTTTTTAATAGGTTCCAATATCCCATATTTATCACTAACCAATGAATAAGATACAAAAATAGTTTGTTGATCAAATGGATAGTTCTCAGCTCTTGGAATAAAGGAAAACGTACTTGTAATATTGTATCTAAAATACCAATAACCATTCGTGAGCTTTTCTTTCTTCAGCAATATGGGTTGTAAACTATCATTTACAATATTATCAAATTTGATTATCTCAATACCTTCACTATGCGGAGTGGTAAGCTCTAAATCAAAAGAAATATCAAATGTATTATCCTCAATTGAAATATGGTCTATAGTTAAAAAATCAATATTTTTATAAGTGACATCAGCAAGAGTTAAATCCCCATCCTTATCTCTGACTAGTTGATTTTTGGAAAAATTGATTTTAGCGCCTACAGAATTACCTCTAAACTCAATCAATGGATTTTTGGGAGCAGGAGCCATTTGATCTTCATCAAAATATATAATTTGTCCAAAACCAAGAAAAGAGTCATCTACGCCATTAAGCTGCTTTAATCTTTTTCTGGTCTCTTTGATAAAATCTTCTTTAGAAGTATAATTATAGTCATCGTTTTTATATACATAGCCTATAAGCAATGCATTGTTTAGCTCTCTTTCAATATGATATTGAATTGAACTCTGAACACCAGATGACATATTCGGGTTTAGCGATAACACCCTATCTTGAAGTGGTAATTTTGCAATAAAATCATCTCCAACAAAATTATAAACTTTATCATTTTTAATTTCTTTTGCATCCAAAAATAATTTTGGCACTTGGCTAGAGGTCATCCTAAATCCACATATATCAGCAGCGCATTCTGTTTCAATAAAAACTTGCATCACGTTACGTCTACCACTAACATATTCGCTACCTTTACATATTTTCCCTTCTTTATCTCTCCAGTTTAGTCTACTAAATAAAATGACCTGATCTTCTGTCAACTCTTTCAATGCAACTCTTAAATTTTGAAAATCATTTTCTTGCCATTCAAAAATAGGTTTAAATGCCCAATTTTTTTCCAGTGCTTTTTTTTCAAGAGAGTCGAGCGTATTTTTTTCGACAGCATTCATTGGTTGATCAAAATACATCAATTCAGTACGTTTTTTGTCTTTAAATAGTCTCGGAACATCATCCTTATACGTATTGACCAAAGTGTTTGCTGTTGGCGTATGAAAAAGATTCGGATGACGATGGGTTCCACCTATCGTCATATTGTTTAATTTATTAAGAGAATCAAACACAATTGCG
>CAYZYM010000040.1:0-2396 GCA_964482595.1 uncultured bacterium
TAAGTTCTGAGTTATTTTACAATGATTTTGAAGGGTATGTTTTTACAACACATCCAGAAATTGGCAAAATCAAATTAAAAATTTTGGATTTAGGTGCAAAATATGCCAGTTTGTCGGGTAGTGGTTCGACTGTGTTTGGAATATTCTCCAAAAAAGAAGATATGTTAAATGCATATCAATCTTTCAGTCCCCATTTCTCTACAATCATCACCAGTCCAAAATAAGTTAATTTGGGGAGTCGTCTAATTGGCAGGACACATGGTTTTGGTCCATGCAGTCGGGGTTCGAGTCCCTGCTCCCCAACAAAGAATTAAGAAAATAAAATATGGGATTATATAAACAAAAAATATTTTCAGGAAGCAGCAACTTAGAGTTAGCACAAGAGATTGCACGCGCAGCTAACAATAAGCTTGGGGATCTTTCCATCAAAAAGTTTAGCGATGGAGAGCTGTGGATAAAGTATGGAGAAAATTTAAGAGGAAATGATATTTATATTATTCAATCCACCAATTCTCCAGGCGACAATATGATTGAGCTTGCCTTATTGATTGATGCTGCAAACAGAGCAAGCGCTGCAAGCATTAGCGTCGTTATTCCTTATCTTGGTTATGCACGACAAGACCGTAAAGATGAACCGAGAGTTCCAATATCTGCAAAAGTGATGATTGATATTATTGCCACTGCTGGTGCAGATAGAATTATTACAATGGACCTACATTCAACACAAATTCAAGGATTTTCTAGTATTCCAATTGACAATTTGTATGGGAGTCTTGTGCTAATGCCAGAACTAAAAAAACATTTTAACAACATTGAAGATGAAAACAAGAGAAGCGTACTTTCACCAGACGTTGGATCAAACAAATTAGGGCAGGCATACGCCAAGCAGTTGGGTTTTGGTTTTGCTGTAATTGACAAAAGAAGAAGTGCGCACAACCAATCAGAAGTAGCATATCTAGTTGGAGATATTTCTTCAAGACATGTTTTAATTATAGATGATATGATTGATACTGCTGGAACAATTTGTAATGCAGCAAAAGTTGCTAAAGAGAAAGGTGCTTTATCTGTAGCGGTTGCTGCGACTCATGGAGTTTTATCTGGAGAATCAATCAATAAACTATCTGATGATTCAATTGACAAGGTATTTATTTCTGACACAGTAAGAGTTCCTAAAGAGAAAAAAATTGAAAAAATGACAATAATATCTTCTGCAAATATTTTTGCAGAAGCAGTTAACAGAATTCATACAGGTGAATCAGTTAGCGAATTATTTAAGGAAGAAAAAAATGAGTAAATTTGAAAAATTAAATGTGAGCGTTCGTGAAGGACAAGGGACTTCTTTTGTAAGAAGGTTACGATTAGAAAATAAAGTTCCAGGTGTATTATATCATTCTGGGTTAGAAGCGACCTCGCTTTCAATAGAAAAAAATGAATTATATAAAGCTCTGAAAACAGGGCAATTCATTTTTGAAGTTAATATCGACGACAAAGACCAGTTTGTGCTTGTAAAAGAAGTGCAATATCATCCAGTTACAGATGAAATTATTCATGTTGATTTTCAGAAGGTAAAAGAAGATCAAAAGATTTCTCTAGAGGTTCCACTAAGGACAGATGGCGAAGCAGAAGGGGTAAAATTAGGCGGTATTTTAGTGCAGCTTTTAAATGTTGTAACTATTAATTGTAAGCCATCTGATGTTCCAGAGGCGTTGTCAATCGATGTTACAGGCCTTGAAATGAACTCAAGTCTTTTTGTAAAAGATATCATATTACCCGATGATGTAGAAATGGTTACAGCAGAAGATATTGCAGCTGTATCTGTGCAAGAGCCTAAGAAAGAAGAAGAAATAGTAGAAGAAGTTCTTGAAGAAGGTGAAGAAGGTGAAGAAGGCGAAGAACAGGAACAACCTTCTTCAGACTCAGAAGAAGAAAAATCTTCAGATGGAGACGACAAACCAACAGAGGAAGTTAAAGAATAATGTTAGTGTTTGTAGGTCTAGGGAATACAGATAGTAAATATCTTAACACAAAACACAATGTTGGATTTTGGGCAATAGACATGTTTGCCAAAAAACACAATCTTGAGTTTAAAGCTGGCAAAGGAGACTTTGTTTTTGCAAAAAAAGACAATGATTGTATCCTTGTAAAACCTACAACAGGAATGAATAGAAGTGGAAATATGATTCGAGACCTCTTGGCTTTTTATAAAGCAGATATCAAAGACTTAGTAATCATATTTGATGATGTTGATTTACCGTTAGGGGAAATCCGATTAAGATTACAGGGAGGCGATGGATGCCATAATGGAATGAAATCGATCATTAATTCGCTGAATACGGATGATATTGCAAGACTAAAAATTGGAATTGCAGCAGACGACTATACAAGACCATCTGAAC
>CAYZYM010000041.1:0-6908 GCA_964482595.1 uncultured bacterium
TAGAGCAGCTGGCTATAATTCATTGTTAGGTAGAGCAACTGACCCTGCAAAACGAGAATCTTTATTAAATATGGCTATTAAAGAGGCATCTTTTGCAAAAGAGTTTGATCCACAGCAGCCAGGAGCTTACTACTTGTTATCTGTTTTTTATTCATTGAAGCAAGATAAAGAAAATACATTAAAAAATATTAATCTTGGTTTAGCAAGCGATAATATCGAAGATGATCAAAGATTATCTTTATTGATTGCTGGGGCAGATGCAATGTCAAGGCTTGAAGATTTCCCTGCTTCCATGAGTTATTTAGAGCAAGCAAGTCAAATAGATGACTCTAATGTTTTAATCTATAAAAGTTTAGGTGCAGTATATGCGCAACAAGAACAATATGAAAATGCACTTGAAACATTTGATAAGGCTCTTGATTTAGTTGATGACGCTGATGTGGAAGACCAGGTCAAAATTGATTTATACTTCAATCGAGGTATTGTTTATTTGAAAATGGAAGATTTTGACGAAGCAGAATATAATTTTGAGGAAGCTTATTTCTTAGCACCAGAAGATACTGAAGCAATATATGGGTTAGCACAAGCATTAGAAAGAGCAAAACGATGGAGAAAAGCTAGAGGTTATTACATGGATTTAATTGATCTTGATCCAAATAATCCTGCTTATTATTATGGAGTATATACAACTTATTTTGAAGAGGGTAGACTAGAAGATGCTACTGAATACCTCAATAAAGCTACTGCGTTAAAAAATCGAAATTAATATATTGGTGTTGATGTGTGTTCTTGATAGAATTCTTTTACAGTTTCTTCTAACACTGCTGCCAACGCACCATAACCTCTTGCAGTATCACGCGTTCGATCATAGTTTGCTTCAATTTGTATAACATTGATTTTACCAACTGAATATGTCGATGTTGTATATCCACCAGTAAAATATGGATCTGTTCCAGGTGATGCAGTCGTAGTGCTTGGCACCGCATTAAAAGTATATTCATCATCTTCATAGCTATAGGATTTTGTCACAAGCAATCCTCCAAAACTCGTAGGCCCTCTTAATATTTCAGAGAAGGTTGCGGGAGTTAAAGAAGCCATTTGAGTAATACTACTTTTTTCTGCATATTCTGGGCTATTAATTGATACATTTCCTTGTCCTAAATCATCTGATGATAATAAATATCCCAATTCGATTCGTTGTATATCGTGCCCATGTCCATGCATGTCTAGCAATAGCCCAGAATCAAAATAAGCTTCTACACTATCAACAGCTGTTTGAACAAATTTATGATATGCATTATACGCTTGTATTGCTCCTGGATCACCTTGCGCTCCTTCTGTTACATCTCTATTTGGATCTAGTTTTCTTCTGTGAAGATTTGAATAAATGATGTGAGGATATAATCCACCAGAATTTTGTACAAAGAAATACGCAAAACGTTCTGCTACTTTTCTTGTATTTAAATCTCTTGTTAGCGTTCCATAGGTTCTGTCAGCAATTGAAGATGGTGATAGTGTTCCATCGTGTGGAACAGTAATAATAATAGGAGTATTGCCTACAAGATATTCAACATACCCTAGAGCATCTCCATAAGATTCTCCTGGAGAGTACGTAATTTCAGGAAAAGTCTGTTCAGGGGTTGTTGGTTTATCCCCACCGCATCCCCAAATAAAACATAGAATGATAATAAAATTAATATGTTGACGCTTGACTTCCATCTAAAGACCCCCTTTTATCTGATCCTGTTATAAATTTACCATTTTTTAATTGTATTCCATGAGCACGCGCAATACGATACTCCACTAATTTAAGTGTATGATTCAATTCTTCTAATTCTTTTATTGTTTTTTGATTAAAACTGTCTTCTTCATAAAAAATTTGATCTGGCAACCATTGTGAATGTGTTCTTGGAGTATCAATCGCTTTATCAACTGTTAAATCATGATCTAAAACACTAACAATAGTTTGCAGAACTGCTGTAATAATTCGTGAACCCCCTGCTGCTCCTATCGTAAGTACCCCTTTATTATTCTTGTTTGCTACCACTGTTGGACTCATTGAGCTTAATGGTCTTTTAAATGGTTGTATTGAGTTAGCATCAAACCCAATTAATCCAAATGCATTCCCAACTCCAGGTTTTGAAGAAAAATCATCCATTTCATTATTAAGAAAGAAACCTGCTCCATCAACAACTTTCTTATTACCATAGCTCAAATTAATTGTTGTAGTAATGCCGGCTACGTTTCCTGTTTTGTCCATCACAGAATAGTGAGTGGTCTCTACACTTTCTTTGTTATCCCAACTACCATGTGCAATTTCTATGCTAGGAGTGGCATTTTTCATAGAAATTAACTCTAATCTTTCTTTAGCATATTCTTTAGAAGTAAGCATTGCAATAGGATTGTCCCAAAAATCAGGATCGCCTAAATGGATAGCCCTATCAGCATATGCCAAGCGCTGTATTTCTGTTAAAAGATGTACAAATTCTGTTGAATTCCTTTTCATTGATTCTACATCAAAATTTTCAAGCATGTTTAACATTTGCACTATAAGCACCCCTCCAGAACTAGGAGGTCCCATTGAAATAATTTTATAATCTTTATAATTACCAATTACTGGTTCTCGATATACTGAATCATAATCTAACAAATCTTGTTTGGTAATTAATCCACCATTCTCGTTCATTTCTTTTACAATTAATTCTGCTGTCTCTCCATCATAAAAACCTTCATTTCCTGATGTAGAAATACGCTTCAGTGTTTCTGCTAAATCTTTTTGTATAATAACATCGCCTTGTTTCCATTCTTGGTTTTTTACAAAAATTTCTTTTGTTCCTTCATCGCCATTAAATTGATCTCTATAATAATTGAAGCTTCTAGCAGTAGTTCTATTCAAAATAAATCCATTTTCTGCATAATTGATTGCAGGTGCTAAAATTTCTTGTAAAGAAAGATTTCCTGATCCATAGTCATTCAAAATTTTTAATAAACCATTGACTGTTCCTGGCACCCCTGATGATTTATGTGACTCTAATGCAATAGCTCTATCATATTCTCCATTTTCATTGAGAAACATTTTTTCGTATGCTAGTTTTGGTGCTTTTTCTCTAAAGTCTAAGCTTACTGATTCTCCAGAAGTTGTATGAGCAACCAAAAATCCACCACCACCAACATTGCCGTTAGCAGGGGATGTTACAGCAAGGGCAAATCCAGTTGCTACAATAGCATCAAATGCATTGCCACCTTTTTTAAGAACATCAATACCTACATCAGATGCAATTTTAGATGTAGAAGATACCGCACCATTTGTATTATTTAATGGTAACCCACAATTTTGCAACAATACAAAGCAAGTAGTAAGAATTATAAATAATGTATTCTTTTTCATATGAGGTGTTTAAACATAATAAAAAGCCCCTGAAAATCAGAGGCTTTTTATTTATTTCTACTTCTTAAACGTTATAATTATAAGCTCACGTCCATACGAGCATATAGGTAACGTCCATTAAATCCAAAAGGACTGTATCCAGAATGTTGGAATATTCCATTGAAACTATTTCTTTTAATAGTTTTGTCTGGATATACGTCAAACATATTGTTTACCCCTAGAGATAAACGTGCTTGACTGTTTAGCTGCATTGAATATTCAGCATCTACTGTCCATTTAGAAGATAGAACTTGTTCTCTTTCTTCTGTTCCAGATGGGATTGTTACTTCACCCCAATTGTTCAATTTAACCATCCAATTACATGTTGGTTTTTGAACCATTGCTGAGA
This sequence comes from uncultured bacterium, assembly GCA_964482595.1. GTDB lineage: Bacteria > Fidelibacterota > Marinisomatia > Marinisomatales > Marinisomataceae > Marinisoma. The sequence goes on from CAYZYM010000041.1 coordinate 3,777, forward strand.
ATTGAAATACATTCTTAGGACCAGAATTTTCATATCTCACAGTGTTTGCACGACCAAGAAGAACTTGAGATGTATAATCTGCTAAATTAGCAGGCGTTTCAAGTTGTCCTGGATTTGTTACTTCAGTATCAGTGAAGTTTAGTGCACTTTTTAGTAACAAGTTTCCATTAGGAATGTCAAAGTTCATTTTACCTACGATATCTAAACCATTTGTTTCAGTGTCAACTCCGTTAAAGAACCATCTACCAGCTGCTGCTGAGATATTTCTTTCATTAAAGAATTGAACCATACCGTCACCTTTAAAAGTTTCAGTAAGACCAATACGATCTTCAACAGTAATCTTATACGCATCTACCTCTAGTGAAGCCATGTCATTTTTCCATGTCATACCAGCTGAAAGATTTTGTGAAGTTTCTGGTTCAAGATCTGTTGCACCAAGAGCTCGTGCAGGTTCAGTATCAACAGGGAAGGTACCTACTTCATAAGGTACTCCGTCAATAAAGTTTGTTGCAATAGATGAGAAATATGCTTCTTGTAAAGCAGGAGCTCTAAAGCCAGTGCTCATAGAAGCTCTTAATGCTAAACCTTCTTGCAATTCATATCTCATCGCAATTTTACCATTAGTTGTTTGTCCAAAATCGCTGTAGTTTTCAGCTCTTAAAGCTACACCTACAAGAAGATTGTCAAGAACATCAGCTTCTGCATCGACATAAACACCAATAGCGTCTCTGTCTCTGTCTGATTCGTTAGCAGGAGCAAGTCCTGGTAAACATTGACAACCAACTGCGGCGCTTGAGCCAGCACTTGGACCATCTAATACATCAAAGCCGCCATCAGCATATCCTGCTTCTTCGCCAGCTTCAATTGTGTAATTTTCAGTACGCCATTCAAGACCCATAGCAAGATTTACTGGACCAGCAAATCCGTCCATATCCATTTGAGTAGTCATATCAAGATTCACAGAAGTTTGTGAATATCCTAATGTTCCTAAATCAAAATCAGATTGTTGTCCTGCGCTAGTACCATAAGTAGCATTATGACTGTTTTGCATTCCCCATGCAAAGTCATTGCCACCAGTGGCTACACTAAGATCATATGCGTAATCTCCCCATAGTCCTTTCACACCAAATGCAGCTGAGCTGTCACTTAGTTCTGGACTAATAAGCGGTAAGAATCCATCTGGATACCATGCACGAAGAGTACGGTTGTCTTGAGCTCTTCTATAATAACAACCACTTTCTCCATTACGTGTATTAAATCCACCAAAAGTATAGAATGTGCCGCCACCTTCCATTGGGAAGTTACCGTTCCACATCATACTTACTTGTTCGAATTCTCCACGACCGATACGATGATTTTCTCTATCAAAATCACGTTCTCTTGCGTCTGGTGTCACCGTAGCTGATGCACTCTTAGTCAATTGACCATTTGCATCTGTACCGAAGTACTGCATTCTTGGATCAAGTCCAGTACGATTAGTACGTCCGCCATCACGCATAGACCCACTAATGTAAAGGTTCCCGCCAAATAGGTTTAAACCAGTACCACCATGAAGGATTAAATTTTTACCATCGGTTTTCTTAACAGATTGCATTCCACTTCTAGCCCAGCCTCTTTCACCAGTAAATGGTAAATAACCTGAACCATTGTGACCTGCGTCACTGTCCCAACCGTATGTGCTTTCATCTTGTCCTGTGATATATCCTTCGTCGTGTGCATATCCTCTTTCAAAGAAAGAATAGCTTTGTCCATATGTTATACTAACATCTGCACCGCCTGCTTCTTTTAAAACGATATTTATCACACCTGCGATAGCATCAGAACCATATTTTGCTGAGGCTCCATCACGCAACACTTCGATTTTTTGAATTGCGCTTGCTGGAATTGCGTTGATATCAACTTGTGTTGATCCACGCCCCACTGAACCATTAACGTGTACTAGAGCACCAGAGTGACGTCTTTTACCATTTACAAGTACAAGAACGTGTCCTGGAGCCATACCACGTAATGTAGCAGGTCTCATATGATCAGATCCATCAGTAATATAACCACGAGGAGCATTATAAGACGGAACTAAAGCCTGTAACAACTGACTTGTTTCAGTAAGTCCAGTTGCACGGATTTCAAGCTCTGTAATAACCTCTACAGGAACTGCTTGTTCATCAACATTTCTTGCAAAACGAGATCCAAGAACTGATACAGAAGAACCAGCAACTGCACTAGAACCTAGTGAAAAGTTTGCTGTTGCAGCGCCATCTACATTAACAGTTACGCTAGAAGATTCATATCCGATGTATGACGCAGTTACAGTATAAGAACCGCCTGCCACACCGTCGACTGAATATGATCCGTCAGCAGCTGTTGCCGCACCTGATGATGTTCCTTCAACTACTACATTTGCACCGAAAAGCGAGTTTCCGTCTGAATCAGTAACGGTACCTGATACTGATCCTTGTGCAAACATAAAGCCAGTCATCATAACAAGTGCCACCATATTAAATAGCTTTCTCATTGTTTTTCCTTTTTTTATGTACATATTTAACTAAAATATTTATTTATCCAATAAGGAACATACCCTTAGCTTGGGGTACTTTTACCCTTAGTCTGCATAACTTATAGGAAAGTAGGGGTGAATGTCAATGTTTTAAAGAGAATAGAATTTATCTTCTACTTCTTAATTTCATCAAAAGATTAAGAATTTCAATATAAAGCCAAATAAGCGTAATCATTAGCCCAAATGCTCCATACCATTCCATATATTTTGGAGCTCCTTGTTCAGCTCCTTGTTCGATAAAATCAAAATCTAATACTAAATTAAATGCTGCAATTCCCACCACAAATAAAGAAAATAAAATCCCAGTGGTACTATTTCCAAATAATGGACCCATAAAAGAGACTCCAAATAGAGATAAAACAATATTTAACATATATACTATAAAAATGCCAAATGTAGCTGAAAATATGCCTAATCTAAAATTATCAGTCACAGCAATCATTTTACTCTTGTAGAGCATAAGAAGAGCAGCAAGAATACCAAATGTAAGACATATCGCTTGATTAGCAATGCCAGGATACATTGCATCAGCCAATGCTGAGATTCCTCCGAGGAGCCCTCCCTCTAATAAACAGTAC
>CAYZYM010000042.1:0-5427 GCA_964482595.1 uncultured bacterium
AATTCTTCTCGTTTCATCAGTCAATTAAAAATTGTGAATTTTCAGTAGGAAAAATACATTCGTCTTTTTTTCCAAACCAGTTATATCTTTTTTTTGCTACTAAATTGTAAATTTTATCTGCTAAAAATTTTGGAATCATAAATCTCAAATATTGCAAAGGATGATTTAGAAATTTCAATACAATAAATGCTGCATTTGATTTTTCAAAAACTTTATCCCCCTGTTTCACAATAACTGTATCGAAGTTAGAAATTCGATTTGTGCCTAATGTTCTCTTAGCATATTCTGATTGCAGAGGGCTATAATAAATTTCTTTTTTTGAATCATGTTTAATCGAAAAATCAACAATATTGGAACACAAAAAACAAATTCCATCATAGTATATGATTAATTTAGGTTTCATTAAAAAATAAAAGGAATAATAAAAGCAGTTTTCTTTTTGTACTCATTGTGCTCTTCAAATCGAGACAAAGATTTATCAATTCGAATCATTCCAGGTATCCAAACAAAAAGTATAAACATGCTTAGAATGACTATTGGAACCCACCAAAGATTTGTTTCAATTGTTAAAAGCAAAAAGCTAATATAAATCAATAACTCTCCAAAATAATTTGGATGTCTACATTGTCTCCATAAACCATCAGTCATTAACCCCGAATTATATTTTAGAAAAATATATTTTTGCATATCTGAAACAAAATGATAATAAACTCCAAAAACAAAAACAATAACTGAAGCAATAAAAACACTAGGGGAAGCTTCGTGACTTTGCATTGTGATAATAAAAGCAGGAGACCAATATACCATTAGTCCAAACAACATAAATAATGCATAAGGTATGCTTGCTCCCTGCTCCCAACTCTTATCAGGAAAAATATTACTCTTCATTACCCACATAATTCCATAAGAACCATGTAAACAGAAATAAATCCATGCTGTCATATTTTCAGTTTGATTAAAATAACAAATCAAACCAAGCACTACCATCCAGGTAACGCTCTTTGAAAAATCGATTATATATTTTTGTTTAATTTCCATAAAAGAAAAAAGGTATCAATAAAATTAGTAGAACAATAATGATAGTCAAAATTGATTTTTTATATTTTTCAATTAACTCTTCTTTATTATTCATTTTCCAATGACTCCCAAGCAACCATACCACCATCAACATTCACGGCAGTAAATCCATTAGAATTTAAAAAATCTTTTCCTCGATCAGAACGACCTCCAGTTCGACATACCACATAAATTTTTTCATTTTTAACAGAATTTAATTCACCTACTCTGCCTTCTAAATCATCAATAGGGATAAGAATTGCTCCTTCAATATGACCTAAAGGTCCGTAAAATTCTTCTTCTGTTCTCACATCAAGAACTGTTGTATCTGAATCTAGAATTCCTGATTTGAATTCTTTCATAGATATAACATCTCTATTGTCCTTGCTACACATAACAAATAAAAAAATAACTATAAAAATTGAAAATAAATATCTAATCATTCCTTTTCCTTTTTAGTTACTTTATAATTCCATCTAGTTTGGCCATTTGTATGAACCGGTCTTGGTTCAATATTTTCCCATTGAGAATGTTTACTACAATACAAGGTCAATATCTTATCCTCTTTTATAAATAAAAAATCCTTTGCTCTATCGCTCCATTTTCCCTCATATCTATGTAATCCAAATTTGGTATCCATTACTGCAAAATGATTTGCACAACCAGTAATAAAAACAAAAAAAATAATTGGCATATATTTAGTCATTTTTTTTCCTTTGTATGTAGCGTTTTAAAGTTAAGATATTAAAAATTGTGGCTAGAAGAACCAACGCTACCATTAAAATGATTGTACTTTTCATTAATCAGTAATTTCTGTTCCGAACACCTTATCCCAAATTGTAAATGTAGATGCATAATTACCTTTATTTCTTGAGTGATGTAAGTCATGATGTTCCGTTGTGCCATAAAAAGGTATAGCAGATGTAATTTTTGAAGATTTGACCCCAGAATGAATGTCTAATTCATGCAAATTGCGTAATGCAGACATAGCCCAGAATGCATAGATATTTATCTGAGGAAAAAATATTGCAATTACTGCTAATCCAATAAAGGGACCTATCGCACCTAAGAACCATTCAAGTGGATGAGTAAAAATATATTCCATTGGAATAGGCATTGTAGAGCGATGGTGCGTTTTATGAATACGTTTATATAAAAACTTTGTATGTAATGCTGCATGATAGAGGTAAAAGTATAAATCATCAATTAAGAAAATTAAAATCAGCTGAAATAAAAATAATCCAGGTGTTGGAATAGAAAAATCCAGTATATCATAAAATAAATATACTCCAATAGCTCCCACAGATAATAAAATAAAAATATTAAATAATATTAAAGGCAGTCTTTTGTAGAAACGTCTTGCAAAATACTTTTTTGGTTGAATGCGATAGTCATTAATAAGATTAGTATGTAGGATTAACGCAGTATAAATGTAGCCTATAAGATTTGTGCATAACAATATGGCTATAGTGATTAGAATTGCATCATAAAGTTCCATGATAATTCAATTTATGTAGTAAAAGAGCAAACAAAAATAGTTTTATTCGAATAAATCGCTTACTCTGTTTTTAGCAATGGCTTGATTGGCCATAATAGCCAGTGATTTGACAGCAAGGTTAAGCATACTAAATCGCTTATCCTTTGTATATCCTTTATGATATCTAAAATAAATTTGTTGTGCAATAATTGATATTTTAAATAATCCATAAACATAATAAAAAACTGGATTATTAATTTTGATACCAGATTTTTTTTCATACATATCAACCAGTTCAGCTCTAGAAGGATTTCCTTCTAAAGTAGTGGGACTTAATTGAAATATTTGAAGCTCTTCTGGGTCATTTTTGTCAGTCCAATATCCAAGTGTAGTTCCAAAATCCATCAATGGATCACCAAGGGTCGCCATTTCCCAATCAAGAACTGCAATAACTTTCGTTGGGTTGCTTGAATCGAGAACCATATTATCATACTTAAAGTCATTATGAATAATTGATGAAGAAGATTCTTTAGGTTGTTTTTCTGCTAACCATTTTGCAACAAAATCCATTTCAGGGATATCATCAGTTTTTGCATGATAATACCTCTTGGTCCAACCAGATATTTGTCGTTGTACATAGCCATCAATTTTTCCAAAATTGATTAAATCATTTTTACTTATATCTACTTGATGTAATTCAACTAAAGTATTGATTAAGGAATGAGCAATCTCTGACATTGTCTTTGGATTTGGTGCATTTTTCTGAGAAGTGCCAGGTCTCAAGATGTATCCTTTTACACAATCCATTATATAAAATGGAGCTCCAAGAATTGATTTATCATCGGAATAAAAATGAACATTAGGCACTTTTTTAAATTCTGTTTTTAATTTTTTTAGTATATCATATTCTCTGAACATATCATGACCACCCTTTAAGCTATCAGCCCCGTAAGGAGGTCTTCGCAATACAAGCTCATGTTCATTTGTTTTGATAAAGTAGGTTAGATTAGAAAAACCGCTAGGAAATTGCTTAATTGACAATCCATCAGTATTAAAACCTTCAGCATTTAGGGCATTAGCAATTGCTTCAACTGGAACAGATTCACCTTCTCGAATATTCCTTGGTGAATCAATTTCAAATTTGATATTATCTTTTTTAAAAATTTTCGAAAACTTAATATATAATCTTAACCAAAAAGGAATTGGCAATCTAACTTTCGATTTTTTTTGGAACATCTCTTCTATAATAACAACCACTTTTATTTAGAATAAGACTTTAAAATCTCTCTAGCGACTCTAGCTCTATGAACCTCGTCTGCTCCATCATAAATTCTTGCAGATCTTTCATGCCTAAATAAGGAAGCTAGTGGAGTATCATCAGTCATTCCAAGTGCTCCATGTATCTGGATTGCACGATCTAAAACATCTTGTAATACTTGAGCAACAAAAAACTTTATTATAGAAATTTCTACTTTAGCTGATTGAGCGCCATCTTGATCAATTTTTTTTGCTGCATCTAATACCATTAATCGTGAAGCATTAATTTCTGCGCGAGAATCTGCAATCCAATTTTGAATTGTTTGCTTGCTAGCTAATGTTTTTCCTGGTGATAATTCTCGGCTCACAGCTCTTTTGCACATCATATCAAAAGCACGTTCACATTCTCCTATCCAACGCATACAATGATGAATTCTTCCTGGGCCTAATCGATCTTGAGCAATTTTAAATCCAGCACCTGCAGGACCAAGAACATTCTCTTCTGGAACAGTGCAATTTTCATAACGAATTTCTGCATGAGCATTCCAGCCATCTCCTTCATCTCCCATAACAGATATGTTTCTTATAAAGTTAAATCCTGGAGTATCAGTTGGAACAATAATTTGACTTGCTCGAAGATATGGATTAGGATTTTCTGGATCAGTAACAACCATTGCTATTGCAAAGGCTGCACCATCAGCACTAGAAGTGAACCATTTGTGACCATTGATAACATAGTTAGGCCCTTCTTTTTTTGCGATTGTGCTCATTATAACAGGATTTGATCCGGCATGATCTGGTTCTGTCATAGAAAAACAGCTTCTAATTTTACCTTCAACAAGAGGTTTTAAAAAAGTTTCTTTTTGATAATCTGTTCCATGTTCCATCAATATTTCCATATTACCAGCATCAGGAGCTTGGCAATTGAAAACATAGAGACCATAAAAAGTGTGTCCTAAGATTTCATAAATCTGTCCTAATTGATGAAGGCTTAATCCTAAACCACCATGTTCTTTAGGTATTTGAGGTGCAAACAATCCCATTTCTCTTACTTTATTTCTTTTTTCTTCTAGATAAGGCAAATGTTCTGCAAATGTATGCATATTGCTGAATTCTTTTTCATCAACAGCCAATTCTTCATCAACAAATTTTTTGATTTGGTTCTTTATATCTTCAAATTCTTTATTTGGTAGTGCCATTTTTTTTCCTAAATATATGTTTTTAATTCTTCAGAGATAAAACTAACATTAAATGTCTTTAAAGTAAATCTTTCAGTTGCATATAAGAATTCTGAAACAGAAGCATTTTGGATTCCAAAATTTTGTTTTTGAATTTCTTCATGACTACAGCCCGTTGCTTCCCCGTAAACTGCAGAGATTGTGCCTCCAGATGTCACAATTAATATACTAGATGATTCACTATCCAAAGAATCTTCTATTCTATCCAATGCCTGTCTAACTCTCAGTCTAAAATCCTTGTATGGTTCAAGGTCGGTTCCAGACAAATCTAGCTCTGAATTAGCCCATTTAAATGCAACATACTGAAATATTTTAAAGAATTTCTTTTCGTCATCATATTTATTGTAAATATCAATTAATTCAGGGTCTGATTCTAATAATTTCGGGGCAAAATGCTGT
>CAYZYM010000043.1:0-5496 GCA_964482595.1 uncultured bacterium
CATCACTAATTTGAACTGGTATTTTAAATTGTGGTTTATTTTTATGATACTTTGTGATAATCATAAACCCTTCATCAAAATCTTCAATTGGTTCAGGTTCAATAATTCTACCAACTTGATTAACAATTGAGCCTTCTATTCTTACAGTTGTTGATTCAGGGCCATCTGGAACATCATATATTGCATAAATATGCCAACCGTATTCAAGTTCTGTATCCAAAGTTATAAGAGCAACTTCTCCTTGTCTTATATCATCTATACTAAACCTAAAATTGGCTGGATCATCGATTTGTTGACCAAATAGTATTGAACAATAAAAAAAAGATAATAATAATTTCTTCATCAATTTGGAAAAGGTAATCTTTTCTTAATTTTCGTCCAAAAAGTTTCTTTAGAAATTTCTATTACTTCTTCTATAGGATCTTCATCTGAAGAATTAAGTTTATCAATCAAATCTTGAATTTGTCTTTCTCCACATTCATGACCATATCTAACAAAATCATTCGTACGATCGAATGCAGACCAATGCAAGCTCTCTGTATTTGGATTAAATATAAAGTCTGCTTGATCTAATAAATATTGATTTAAATGTCTAGTAGTAACGTCTCGCACTCGTGACATAATCTCTATAATATTATCTGGTTTTTGATCAGTTTTGAACTCCTTGCCAATATTAATTGCAATAATAAAATCACATTTATCGACTAATGGAGCAACAGGTGTTGGCAATGTTACCCCTCCATCCACTAATAGTCTGCCATCTTTATAAGCTGGTTCAATAAATCCAGGAATAGATGAGCTTTTTACTACAGCGTCTAGCACACTACCAGCGCTATAAATAAGAGGCTTACCTGACATAAGATCGGTAGCAGTAATGATTAAAGGAATTTTTAATTCATCAAAATTTCTACAAGAAAATAGGTTTTCTGCTGCTTTTTCAAGTCGTTCAGCTTTAACAATTGATTTTCTTGTTGAACTAACCATTAAAACATATTGATTCTTCATTTGGGTAACTATTTTTGAAAAAATTGATTCATCTTGCTCATCATCTGCGATATATCTAAACCCTAAATCTTGAAAATCTTCACCATTGATATGATCAATATATTTTTTTTCAACTATCTCTGCATCTCCATGGCATGCATACATTGCACCAATCATAGATCCAGCGCTAGTGCCACATATAATATCAGGAACAATATTATTTTTTTCTAAAATTTTTAATATTCCAATATGACATGCGCCCCTTGCTCCACCGCCACCTAAAGCAAGCCCTACTTTTAGATTTTTATACATCTACTGTATTGCTTCCAGTACTGTATTGCTTCCAGGTTTTACGGCAGGAATATTTGTGAGTGAATCAGGTAAATTTTCTGGATCAAAAATATTTGCAACTTGCTTAGTGATAGAAAAGAATTCTTTATGTAAATCTATATCAGATGCACTTCGATCAACAACAACGCCTATTCCAACAATATCTCCATTATAGTTTTTAATCAGATTCATTACTTCTTTCAATGATCCGCCAGTGCTCAAAACATCTTCAACAATTAAAATCTTTTCACGTTCTTTAATGGAAAAACCTCTTCTGATTTCCATCTTCCCTTCCAATCTTTCACAAAAAATTGTCTTAACACCTAATTGTCTCCCAACTTCTGTCCCTAATACAATACCGCCCATTGCAGGAGAAACAACTTTTTCAATACCAAATGATTTAAAATGATCGCATAATATCTCACTAAACATCATAAGATATTTTGGATGCTGAAGAACTTTAGCACACTGAAAATAAGTATCACTTCTCATGCCAGAAGAAAGTATAAAGTGTCCATACATTAACGCATTGGTATCCTCAAAAATCTTTGTGAAATCTTTATCGTTCAACACAACCTCTTATTTTTTGTAAAAATTCTTTTGCTACTTTGCCAATATCATCTGCAAAAATTATAGATCTTGATACATTAATTAAAGTTGAATCAATAAATCTTTCATTAATTTTGATAGTATTTTCTAAATCCCCTCCTTGAGCACCTATGCCTGGAATCAAAAAAGGTAGTTTGCTTAATTCTCGCACTTCTTCCATTTTTTCCATATTAGTAGCTCCAACTACCAAGCCAATATTATTATTTTGATTTGTATTGTTTGTTAAATCAATCACATTCTTGAATGAATTATCTTGTATCTTTGACGCAGAAGGATTTGATGTTACACACAGAACATAAGCTCCTTTTTCAGGATTAGAACAAAATGGTTCAATTGAATCAGCTCCCATGTATGGATTAACAGTGATAGCATCACAATTAAAATGGTTAAAAAATGCATTGGCGTAATGTTTTGCAGAATTCCCAATATCTCCTCTTTTAGCATCTGCAATAATGATGTGTTCATTTCCAATTTCTTGTATTAATTCTTCTAACCAAACAAACCCTTCAGATCCCCATTCTTCAAAAAAAGCTAAATTTGGTTTATAAGCAGCAGCACATTCTCTGGTAGAGTCAATAACTTTTAGCGAATGATCTTTGAGCTCTTGCAAGCTTACATTAGGTGAGAAATGTTTTTTATCAATATCAATTCCTATACATAAATTAGAATTTTTATCTTGAATTGATTTTTTCAGTTTATTGTTAAAGGATAACATCAGTGGAATTTAGTTTAATTAGCAAGATGAAACAAATGGCTTCATACTAGATTTAAATGTTTTTAATTTTCCATCGAAATGGAAAATTTTATAGAAGAATCTCAAACAAAAATTATTGCATCAACGAATGTATTTCAAATTGAACTTGTTGAAAAATTAGGTAGAGAAGATTATTCGCCTCTGATTAACATTTCTTTGCACCTTGCAAAAGAATATGGCAAGCAAGCTGTATTAACAAAAAATACCATTGAAAAATATTTTGACGCCGAAAAATGTTTACCATTTATAGCAAAATATCAAGGTGAAATTATCGCATATATCATTGGAATTCCACTCGAAGAACTTAGAGAAGAAAAATGGACTATTACTGATGAAAATTTTGGCAAAGGAAATACTTTATATACATATGCTTTTGTTATTATGGAAAAATATAAATCAAACGGCTATGCAAAAATGTTAAAAAGAGTGTATATAAGCTGGGCAAAGAAAAGAGAGCATATCAAATATATTACTGGGCATGTTCGTGAAGGTATCGCCAATAGATTTGACAATAATATTGAAATTATTAACCATATCAAAGATTGGCAAGGAACTGGAATGCCATTTGAGTATTATAGAAGATCTCTTGAAAATGAATTAAAAGATCCATCTCCATATAGTCCTCCAATAGAAATTACAATCTAGAAACTTATTCCTTTCGTAAAAGACTTATCAAGACCAATGCAACAGATGAGATAGCTAATGCTGGAATAACAGCTTCATCAAGACTCCATTGGTTTCCAAAATAAACAGTCGCAATTATTCCTGATAAAATTGAACATATAGCACCATACTTCGTTGCTTTATCCCAGAAAAATGCTGCCAACAATGTTGGAGTGATTGCTGTACCATAAATTGTAAATGCATATAATGCTTTTTCAAAAATTGTTGTATCTGCAGCAAACATTCTTGATACCCAATATGAGAAAAATCCTAATAATAATACTAATAACCTGCTAAGTGTTACGATTGTCTTATCAGAATACTTACGATTTGAATATTTTAGGTAAATATCATTAATTAAAATAGTGGTTGGAACAAGAAGAAATGAATCAGCAGTAGAAACAATAATACCTATTATCGTTGCAAGCATTAATGCCCCAATGAATGGCGGCAAGAAGTTATAAGCTGCATAGATCAATACATGTGATTCCTTTTCTATATCTGTAATCATACTAGAACTAATCCATGCATTGGCAACGATTAAAGACTCTAAAATAACAACCGCAAAAAACAATAGATAGGTTGCTTTCTTTGCAGATTCCACTGAATCACTCGCAAAAAATCTTTGGTACATATTTGCATCACCAAGAATTAATAAGAAAGATGGCAAGGTAAAGTTGATAACTTCTCGCAATGATAATACTCCAAACATAGACATGTTATCTGTCATGCCTTTAGCTGCAAAACTAGTAGACATACCATCAAATCCACCTGCTTGAAAGAAAAGAATTGGTAGAGCAATAACAAAACATGTAATCATCAGTATTCCATTTGCAACATCTGTATAAGCAACACTTAATAAACCTGCTAAAACAGTGTATGCGACAATAAACAGTGCTGCTATTATAGTTGACTGATCTAAAGTTAACCCTGTCCCTAAATTATCATGAAATATAGTGTATATTACTGCGCCCCCAGCATTAAACTGATAACTCACAATTACCAAATAAGCAGCAAGCAGTGCAATAACGGACAGTATCATTGCTGTATCGCCAAATCGTGAACCAATAATCTCTGGTACAGTTAATTTTTCTGAAGCCCTTGCTTTACCAGCTATCTTCGTTAACGCTAAGACACCTAGCATTCCACCTATGGGCAATAGAAAGCCCGCTGCACCTATCTCAAAAGTTTTTCCTGCATTACCTAGAACAGATCCTGTTCCCATCCATGTCGCTGCCATTGTACCAACAAGAATCCAAGGGGATAAAGACCTTCCTGCAACAGAGAAATCCTCTTGATTTTTAATTGAATCTGACTTGCTAAAACCTATTAGCAATAAACCAATTAAATAAATTCCAATGATAAGATAATAAATCATTGAAATAATTTAATCATAATACATATATTATTCTTAATTAATGCAATTACACTGGAAAATAATAATTGGATTGCTTCTTGGCGTAGCTTACGGTATAGCAAGTGCAATCAATGGATGGACAGAGTTTACTTCAAACTTTGTGTCTCCATTTGGAACAATCTTTTTAAATCTTTTAAAACTAATAGCAGTACCGCTAGTAGTATCATCTCTCATAACAGGTGTAGCTTCTCTTTCAGATACTAGGAAATTATCACGTATCGGTATGAAAACAATTCTCCTGTATATTGGCACTACAGCTGTTGCAGTAAGCATAGGTTTAGTATTAGTTAATCTTCTTGAACCAGGATCTGCTATCCCTGACAGTTTTCAAGAAACCTTAAGCACTGAGTATATAGAAAAAGCTGCAGATAAAAAAAGTGCAGCAGATTCAGTGCAAAAAGGTAGAGGACCCTTACAACCTCTTGTAGATATGGTTCCAAGCAATATCTTTTCTGCTGCTTCCAATAATAGCATTATGCTTCAAGTAGTATTTATATCAATTATTTTTGGTATTTCTTTAATTGGAATTGATCGGAAATTTTCAAGACCTGTGCTAGAGTTTCTTGAAGGAATCAATCAATTAATTATAAAGTTAGTAGAAATGATAATGTATTTCGCTCCTTATGGTGTATTTGCATTAATAGCTAAAACTATCAGCTCTGTCTCTGGAGATATATCTCAGATAAGTAGCATTTTATCTGCTTTGTTGTTTTATATGGGAGTTGTTATTGCTGGGTTA
>CAYZYM010000044.1:0-2340 GCA_964482595.1 uncultured bacterium
AATTTTAAAAATACATACTAAGAAAATTAAGATTAATTCTAAGTCAGTTAATTTGCTTGATATAGCAAAAGGAACACCAGGGATGGTTGGTGCAGATTTAGCAAATCTTGTTAATGAAGCAGCGTTATTGGCATCTAGAAAGAAAAAGTCAAGCGTTGATAATGAAGATTTTGAAGAAGCAAAAGATAAAGTAATAATGGGCGTTCAAAGAAAGAGTATGATTCTGTCTGATCAAGAAAAGGAAACTACTGCTTACCATGAAGCAGGCCATGCTGTTGTTGCTCTCTTTACGCCTGAAGCAGATCCTGTGCATAAAGTAACAATTATTCCTAGAGGTAGAGCGCTTGGCGTTACTATGCAATTACCTTTAGATGAAAAACATGGTTATTCAAAGGGATATATTACTGGGAGGCTTGCTATTATGATGGGTGGAAGAGAAGCAGAAGAATTAATTTTTAACGAGATAACCACCGGTGCTTCGAATGATATTGAAAGAGCAACAAATATTGCTAAAAAAATGGTCTGTGAATGGGGAATGAGCGATAAACTGGGCCCAATGTCTTTTGGTAAAAAGAATGAAGAGATTTTTTTGGGAAGAGAAATACAATCTCATAGAGATTATAGTGAAAAAACCGCTCAAGCAATTGACGATGAAGTAGTAAAAATTATAAAGAAAGCACAATCCGATGCTCTTAAGATATTGAAAAAGAAAATAAAACTACTACATCTAATGGCTAATGAGTTGTTAGAGCATGAAACCATTGATGAAAAAGATATTCAATTATTATTAAAAGGCAAAAAACTTCCAAAGAAAAGAAATTGATTAGTGAATATATCTGATTTCAACGATTGGTTAATTTCAAAAGAAAAAAAATCTCTAATAATGGGTATACTAAACGTTACTCCCGACTCTTTTAGCGATGGTGGTCTATATTTTGAAACTCAAAAAGCAGTTAATCATGCTCTATCAATGATTGAAAATGGTGCTGATATCATTGATATAGGAGGAGAATCTACTAGACCATTCTCTGAACCTGTTTCGGTAGATGATGAACTATTACGAGTTATTCCTGTTATTGAAGAGTTGAGAAAAAAAACAGATACAGTGATATCTATTGATACTACTAAATCAGCTGTGGCAAAAGAAGCATCTTTGGCTGGTGTGAATATCATTAATGACATAAGTGGTATGTTATTTGATAAAAAAATGGTTGATATTGCTAAGGATATAGATTGTCCAATTATATTAATGCATATAAAGGGAAATCCAAAGACTATGCAAGACAATCCTACTTATAATGATATAATTTCTGAGATTAAATCACATCTTTTAAGTAGAGCAAATTATGCGATTGAAAATGGTATTGACAGAAAGAATATTATTTTGGATCCAGGGATAGGTTTTGGGAAGACTATTGAAAATAATTTTGAAATTCTTAATAGATTAGATGAATTAACTTCCACTGGATATCCATTCTTGATTGGCGTTTCTAACAAATCTTTTATTGGAAAAACGTTAAATGTGGATGAAAATGAAAGATTGGAAGGCACGATTGTTGCAAACACAATTGCTTTACAAAAAGGTTGTAAAATATTTCGAGTTCATAATGTTAAAGAAACAAAGAGATGCCTTTTGATTGGAAATAAAATTTTCAATTCAGACCATTTAAATAATTAAATTATATCATGAATTTATTTGAGATAGGTTTTATAAAATTTACACTTACTGACTTGCTTGACTTGGCATTAGTTTCTTTGATTTTTTCTTATTCATATAGCTATTTCAAAGGCACTAGAGGTGGACAGATGTTAATTGGTCTGTTAATCTTATTTTTTGCTGGTTTTTTAGTTAATATTTTAGGTTTTAGAGCAACTTCTTGGTTATTAAATTTATTTCAAGCAGTGTGGGTTGTAGTATTTGTCATTTTATTTCAACCAGAGATAAGAAGATTATTAACCTCTCTTGGCCAGAATAGAATTATTAGAAGAATTTTCCAAATTGAACAAGTATATATTGAAGATGAAATTGTTATATCTGTTGGAGAAATTTGTAAAAACAAATGGGGAGCTATTATAGTTTTGGAAAGAGAAAATTCTTTAAAAAATATCAGCGATGATGGCGTTAAAGTTGGAGCAATTTTTAGCACAGAATTAATAATGTCTATATTTAATCCATCTTCTTTATTGCATGATGGTGCTATCATTATTCATAGAGATATTATTGATGCTGCTGCATGTATATTGCCACTCACTAAAAGTAAAACACTAAATCCAGAAATGGGAACAAGACATAGAGCTGCTTTAGGCATATCTGAAGAAAGTGATGCATTAGCAATTGTT
>CAYZYM010000045.1:0-7220 GCA_964482595.1 uncultured bacterium
ATTCTATCATTGATGTTAATAAAGGCTCAAGTTTGTCTAGTGGCCATTGAGTGCCTGCATCGCTTAATGCATTATCTACATTATCATGTACTTCCATAAAAATTCCATCACAACCTGTTGCAACAGCAGCACGAACTTGTCCTGGAATAAAATCTCTTTGTCCAGAAGTAGTTTTTTCCGTATTGCCAGGCACCTGTGCACTGTGTGTTGCATCGTAAATTACTGGGAAACCAAATTCTTGCATAATTTGAATAGAACGCATATCAGAAGTTAAATTATCATACCCAAATGAATTCCCACGCTCTGTAATAAGAATATTTTTGTTATTTGTACTTAGTATTTTATCTATAATATTTTTTACTTTATACGGAGATAAGAATTGACCTTTTTTTACATTAATAACTTTTCCAGTTTCCCCAGCAGCAATTAATAAATCAGTTTGCCTACATAAAAAAGCAGGTATCTGAAGAATATCTGCAACATTGCCAACGCTTTTAGCATGTTCTGGGTGATGAATATCTGTTGTAATAGGGATTTTAAATGAATCTTTTACTTCTTGAAGAATTTTTAATCCTTCATCTACCCCATTTCCTCGAAATGAATCAATTGAAGTTCTATTTGCTTTGTCAAAAGAAGCTTTAAAGATGAATGGAATCCCCAATTTATCTGTAACAGATAAAATAGATTCTGCCATTTTTAAAACATGCTCTCTATTTTCAATAACGCAAGGCCCACTAATCAAAGGAAGGGCATCGCTTCCAAAAACAATATCATTACATTTTACTTCATTAATTTTCATTATTTACTCTTCTTTAATGATGCTTTTATAAATCCATAGAATAATGGGTGTGCTTTATCAAGCCTGCTTTTTAACTCAGGATGAAACTGGCACCCTACGAACCATGGATGGTTATCTAGCTCAATAGTTTCTACTACACCTAAATCTTTATTCATACCTGAAAAAATTAACCCTTTTGAACGCATTTGTTTAACATATTTATTATTTACTTCCCAGCGATGGCGATGGCGTTCATGAATAGCTTTTCTTTTATAGGTCTTTGCTACCTGTGTTTTAGGTTCAATGTCACACTTATAAGAGCCTAAACGCATAGTTCCACCTTTAATTTTAATAGCTTTTTGAGATTCCATAATTTCAATAACAGGGTATTTACATTTAGAATTAAACTCAGTGCTGTTAGCATTCTTTAAGTTGCATACATGTCTTGCAAAATCAATTACAGCACATTGTAGTCCTAAACAAATACCTAAAAATGGGGTCTTGTTCTCTCTTGCAAATTTGGAAGTTAAAATTTTTCCTTCTGATCCTCTAGAGCCAAAACCACCAGGAATTAAAATGCCATCAATGCCTTTAAATGCTTTCTTTGCATCTTTATCATTATGAATCTTTTCAGTATTAACCCATACTACTTCTACATTTGTATTATTTTCTACTCCTGCGTGAACAAAAGATTCTAAAATACTCTTATATGCATCATGCAATTCAGTATACTTACCAC
The DNA here is from genome assembly GCA_964482595.1 of uncultured bacterium. Lineage (GTDB taxonomy): Bacteria > Fidelibacterota > Marinisomatia > Marinisomatales > Marinisomataceae > Marinisoma. The sequence continues at coordinate 1,518 of CAYZYM010000045.1, forward strand.
ACATTGCAATTTTTACATTATAATCTGGATTTTTATATGTATTTACAAATTTCTGAAGCTTATCAACAGATGGTTTGTTTTTAAGTTGAAGCCTGTTCAATATCATTTTAGTAACATTTTGCTGTTCAAATAATAATGGCACTTCATAAATACTTGATACATCTTTATTCTCAATTACATGCGATGGTTTTACATTACAAAAAAGCGCTAATTTTTCTTTAATTGATTTATTAATGCTTTCTGAAGTTCTACAAAATATAAAATCAGGAGTTAGCCCAATTTCTCTCAATTTCATTACTGAATGCTGTGTTGGTTTTGTCTTTATTTCACCGCTAGAAAAAACATATGGTAGCAATGTTAAATGGATAATAAGTGAATTAAAGTATCCAACATCTAATGATAATTGACGAATTGCTTCAAGAAATGGTAAACTTTCTATATCTCCAACCGTGCCTCCCACCTCACAAATAACAATATCATATTTATTACTTTTTGATAATGCATAAATACGATTTTTAATTTCATCAGTTATATGGGGGATTACTTGAACTGTTTCTCCCAAATAATCACCTATACGTTCTTTATCTAATACTGTGCTATAAATCTGACCTGCAGTAGCATTATTGTCTTTCGACATATTTTCATCAATGAATCTTTCATAATGACCTAAATCTAAATCAGTTTCGGATCCATCATCTAGAACGAATACTTCTCCATGTTGATATGGGTTCATAGTGCCAGGATCAACGTTTAAATAAGGATCAAGTTTGAGAATATTGACTTTAAGACCAGCGCTTTTTAATAAATAACCAATAGATGAAGCAGAGATACCTTTCCCGAGGCCGGACATTACTCCGCCCAATACAAATATAAATTTTGTCTTAGACTTCATAATATTTCAAATCTTCTTTTATATCAATACTTCTATGCTGGAAATTAGTAATTAATATCTTAATTGCAAGGCTATTATCCAGAGCTCTTAATTGTTCTAGTTTTAATATTTTTTCGTTTTGAGTTTGCTCTAAAGAAGTAAATTTCATCAATGTCTCTTTACGGTATGCATAAATACCGATATGACGAAAGTATTGTTTATCTCTTGCAGTGATTTCTCTTTGAAAATCAACAGCATAATTATTTTTATCTAAATATGTTTTCACAATATTAGGATTTGACAAGTCATCATCGTTTAAATCGGTTGATCCAACCGATGCCATTTCAACTAATGGATCATTGAATAATAGAATTAGATTATCAATAATATCAGGATTAATCTTTGGCTCATCTCCTTGAATATTGACAATAATATCACAATCAAATTTTTGTGAAACTTCTGCAGCTCTATCTGTTCCTGATTTATGATTGACTGATGTTAAAATAGTATCACATGAAGCATCAAGATGTGATTTAGTTTCTTCTGAATCAATTGCAATAATAAGTTTATCAAGATATTTAGACTGTTGCGCATTATCATACACATGTTGAACAATTGGTTTTCCATTTAAGGGGTGGATAATTTTTTTTGGAAATCTTTTAGAGTCTAAACGTGCAGGAATAATGCCTAAATTCACTGGCTATCCTTTTTTACAACCAAAGGAATTTCAATATAATCTTCTTTAGACTCAGGACTATTATCAATAACCTTATCTTTTGGAATGGAATCTTCTGATATGTCTTCTCTTAGCTCGCTTTTTGCATCATGTACATTTACTAGCTCTTCAGTATTTGACGTATCAATTTCATTTAATAAATCCATATACTCTAAAATATTATTCATATCTTTTGTATGGTTCTTTAATTCTGAATCAGATAAAGATAGCTTAGATAGTTTAGCTATTTTTTTTACTTCTTCTTTTGTTACTTTTTTCGATTTAGACATAGAAAGTAGAATTTATCTATTCGTATCGAATAGAGTCAATAGGATTAAGATTTGACGCTCTAATTGCAGGATATAATCCAAATATAATACCCATAGCAGCGCAAATTTGAATACTATACCATACCCAATCAAATGGAATAGTAGGATCTTGTGCCATAAAATATGCAACAACATTTCCGAATAATAATCCGAGAATAACTCCAAAAATTCCGCCGATAATTGAGATAAGCATTGCTTCAATTAAAAATTGTAAGAATATATCGATTCGTCTAGCTCCCAGTGCTTTTCTCACACCAATTTCTTTGATTCTTTCTGTAAGTGAAACGAGCATAATATTAGCAATACCAATACCAGCAACTAACAAAGAAATTCCTGCTACCAATCCAATAAAAATCTGTAAGTATTGCGTAAAATCACCAAACGTATCCATTAGTTGATCATTGGTTGCGATATAAAAATTATTTTCTTCGCCTGGTGGAATTTTTCGAATTGCTCTGAATACACCAATTGCTTCATCTGTTGCAGCATCTAAAGTTGCCATCGATTCTGATTCTAAAACAAGCTGTAAATCAGCTCTTCTCCAATTTCTTCCACCAAAATATTGTAAAAATGTTGAGATAGGGATACCAATCATACTATCCATACTCTGCCCTAACATTTCTCCCTTTTCTTCCATTAAAGCAATAACTGTAAATGGTATATTATCAATTTTAATTGTCTGACCTACAGGATCAGAATAAGGAAATAATTCTTCTTTAATATCATAGCCAATCATTGCAACGCGTGCACGATCATTTAAATCCTGTTCTCGCAGATTACGTCCTGTAATAATATCATATTTATAAAGAGCAAGAATTGCAGGGTCTCCACCCCAAAAGCTATTTAATCGATTTTTTAATTCTTCTTTTCCAACACTGATTGTGCGATCACTTGGCTCTTCCGCTACAACTGCAGATACATTTTTTGTTAAAGTTAAAGTTCGTTTTAATTGTTCATATTCTGACCATGTAATTCTTGGTTTATTTCTTGAACTTCGTCCTTCACCTCCAAAACTGATCTGCACAGGATTATCTTTTGTAATATAGAATACATTAGTTTTCATTTCTTCAACTAGACCCGCTGTAGCTTTATCAAAAGTAGTTAATACTGTCATAATTGCAATAATAGAAGAAACACCAACAGTGATTCCAAGTAGTGTTAAGAATGTACGAAGTTTGGTTTGCCCAAAATAAAAGAGCACCCCTCCAACAGCATCACTTAAATAGTTAAAAATTCTATTCATGGCGTAATGCATCAATTGGATTAAGGTTTGCAGCAGTTCTTGCTGGAATCATTCCAGAGACTATGCCTATAAATACACAAACCATGAAAGTGTAAAAAATTAATAGAAGATCAAAATCAACTGGAAGGCCTCCATAAGAAGATAGTGCAACAGTAATTAGCTTAACTAAAACAATACCGATTGTCCCTCCAATAATAGAAATAGCAATAGCTTCACTTAAAAATTGAATTAAAATGTTATTATTGGTTGCTCCCATTGCTTTTCTAAGACCAATCTCCTTAGTTCTTTCTTTGACAGAAACAAACATGACATTCATAATCCCAATTCCAGACACTACTAAAGATATCCCTGTGACCATAAAACCCATTGCAGCAATAGCAGTCTTCAAACTATCAAATTGACTTTGATAAGCATCAGCAGAATTAACAGAAAAGTTATCTTCCTGATCAGGCCTTAATTTTCGAGCAACTCGCATAATCATTGCAACTTCTTCTTTCGCTTTATTTAAATCTTCAGGTTTTGCCCTTAATACTAATTCATCAAAACCCCATCTTGTTAATATGCGTTTAAAGGTTGTTGAAGGCATAATGACAAGATTATCAAGTGTCCCACCTGGAACCATACCCATGCCTTGCTCTTTTAATTCTCCAATAATTTCAACAGTAACCCCTCCAATTTTTATTTTTTTACCTATTGGATTTTCTCCATCGAAAAATCCTTCACGAACTTTTCCGCCAACTATTACTACCCTTCTTTGTAAATCCCATTCATTTTGAGAGAAAAATCTGCCATTTACAACTTTTGTACCGCTCAACATTTCACCATAACTCGGATATACACCATTAATTTGTAGCCAAGAAGCTTTATTTTGATATGTTGATCTTATCCAAGTATTTTTCTTAACAGAAACATCAGTAACATATTCACTGTATTGATCGATATAACTAAGAGATTCTTCTTTAATCTTTGGACGATTACGATATTTCCACCAATCAAAATCAAATGACCACGGCCATGTTGAGACATATAACTTATCATTTCCATAATAAGCCATTGATTTCGAAAATTCTTTATCAATACTTGAAACTCCAGCAGTAACAATGCTAACTGTAAAAATTCCGATTGTTAATCCTAAAGAAGTTAACGCAACTCTTACAATATTAGATCTAATTGCTGAAAGGCCAATTAAAATATTCTTTATTATATCATTCATCTAAAGTGATTTTACCATCAAAAATTTCTATTCTTCTTTTTGCGCGTTTTGCAACTGATTTCTCATGGGTAACAATAATTAAAGTGTTGCCAGCTTTATGTAGTGTATCAAGAAATTTCAAAATTTCTTCACCGCTCTTTGAATCTAGATTTCCAGTTGGTTCATCTGCTAAGATAATAGATGGCTTATTTACCAAAGCACGAGCAATTGCTACGCGTTGTCTTTGTCCTCCAGAAAGCTCATTTGGCTTATGAGACATTCTATCAGACAATCCAACAATATTCAATGCTTCTTTTGATCGTTCAAGTCTTTCTTTCTTATTTAATGAAGAATAAATTAATGGGACTTCTACATTTTGAACTGCATTAAGTTTTGGTAGTAGATTAAATGTTTGAAAAACAAAACCAATCTTTTCGTTTCTAATATTAGCAAGTTGACTATCATTCATTTTTGATATCAATTGGTTGTTAAATTTATAAGTTCCCTTAGTTGGAACATCCAAACATCCAATAATATTCATTAATGTAGATTTACCTGAACCAGATGGCCCCATAATTGATATGAAATTATTTTCATATATGCTTAATGAAACCTTATCTAAAGCTTTAACAACATTATCTCCTAAATGATAAATCTTGGAGATTGTTTTTATTGATATTATTTCTTTTTTTGATTTAGCCACGTTTACGACTAGATCTTTCTTTATTATTTGATTTGTCTTTTACTTTTACTTTTGCGCCATCATATAGCTCTCTACTGATTGCAACAAAGCTACCTGTCACAATTTCTTCACCTTCTTGTAACCCAGACAAAATTTCATAATCTCTATCACCAACAATGCCAGTTTCAACAAAACGCTGTTCCACAGTATTTCCTTTAACTACAAATACAACATTCTTGCCTTTGTTCTTTTCATTTTTATTATTTGACCATCGTTCTTTAGTATTAACCTCAACATTAAATGCAGGTTTTTTACCTTCGTCTTCCATTGGTTTTTTACGAGGAGACGTTAAAGACTGAATTGGGATTGCAATCGCTTGTTCTTTGTTCTCTGTAACAATGTCAACTGTGGCGCTCATACCAGGACGCATACCAGGAGCAACTTCTAGCATCTGAATTTTTACTTGGAAATTAGTTACCTGTTGTTGAGATCCACCGCTACTAGTAGATGCTGCATATGCAACTTCCTTGACTACTCCTTTAAATTTACGATTTTGATATGCATCAACTTCAACTAATGCATAATCATTCAATGAAACATCTGTAATATCATTTTCATTTACATTTACTAAGACTTCCATTTTTGATAAATCAGAAAGTTTAATTAAAACT
>CAYZYM010000046.1:0-1996 GCA_964482595.1 uncultured bacterium
TCTGCATATATTCCAACAAATGTAATATCAATTACTGATGGACAGATCTACTTAGATACAAATTTATTTAATGGTGGGGTTAGACCTGCTGTTGATGTAGGCCTTTCAGTATCAAGAGTTGGTGGTAGCGCTCAAGTTAAAGCAATGAAAAAAATTGCTGGAAAACTTAGACTAGATTTAGCGCAATTTAGAGAATTAGAAGCTTTTGCTAAATTTGCTTCGGATTTAGATGAAGCAACTGCATTACAAATTACCAGAGGCCGTAGAATGGTAGAAATATTAAAACAAAATCAATATGTCCCTATGTCTGTTGCGAATCAAGTTGTTATTATTTATGCAGCAAGCAAAGGTTATCTTGATGATATTGGTCTTGATCAAGTAAAAGACTTCGAAATAGGTTTGCTCGAACATTTTCAATCTAAATATTCTGATTCCTTAGATGAAATTCATGAAACAGGCGATATTGGAGAAGATCTGGAAAAGAAAATGGATAATGCAATAGAGGAATTTAAGAAAACATTCTAGTATGGCTAATCTTAAGGATATACAACAAAGAATTAAGTCTGTAGGAAGTATACAGAAGGTAACAAAAGCTATGAAAATGGTTGCAGCTGCCAAAGTTAAAAGAGCACAAGAAAGAATGGAAATATCAAGACCATATTCAAAAAGTGTGCAAGATTTGATTTGCAGAATTTTACCTGAAATATCATCATCAAATATAGATTTGATTGAAAAAAGAGATATTAAAAAGAAAGGATTAATTGTTATTACTAGTGATAGAGGTTTTGCCGGATCATTTAATTCTTCAGTAATCAGATTAGCTGAAAAGGAAGTTGAAAAATTTGGGAAAGACAATATTCAATTATTCTGTTTAGGAAAAAAGGCATCAGAACATTTTTCTAGAAGAAATTATAATATAAAAGAATCTTTTTATGATTTCTGGAAAGATATGAATTTTGATACTGCTTCTGAAATTGCAGAAGCGATTATTAATTCATTTATCAATAAAGAAGTTGATGAAATCCATGTGATTTATAACAGATTTAGAAGTCTTGCTTCTCAAGATTTAATGATAGAAAAAGTATTGCCAATTGATTTTACTGAAGATTACAATATTAAGAATTATAACTATGATTATGAACCAAGTCGAGAATCAACTGTTAATATTCTTTTGCCTAAACATCTTAAAGTCCAGATGTGGCAGCAGCTGCTAGAATCGTATAGCAGTGAAGAAGCCGCAAGGATGATAGCTATGGATAATGCAACAGAAAATGCTAAAGAAATTATTAAAGAATTAAAACTAGAATTTAACAAAGCGCGTCAAGCGGCAATTACAACGGAAATGCTAGAAATTGTTGGCGGAGCAGAAGCGCTAGCAGATTAAGGGGTTAAAATGAATAAAGAAGGTAAAATATTACAAATTACTGGTGCGGTAGTGGACGTAAAATTTAGCGATGGTCATCTACCAAATATTATGAATGCTTTATCCATATCAAGAGAAGATGGATCAAGCTTGGTTTTAGAAACTGCACAACATTTAGGAGAAGGAGTAGTGCGAACTATTGCTATGGATTCAACTGATGGTCTTGTGAGAGGAGAAAAGGTTGTTGATATGGAGAAACCAATATCAGTGCCTGTTGGACAAGAGACGCTTGGAAGAATGTTTGATGTTCTTGGAAATCCAATTGATAACAAAGGTGAAGTAAAGATTAAACAAACATCTCCAATTCATAGACCTGCTCCTGCTCAAGAAGATTTAACCACATCTTCTGAAATGCTTGAAACTGGAATTAAGGTTGTAGATTTAATGGAGCCTTATACCAAAGGAGGCAAGACTGGTTTATTTGGTGGTGCTGGAGTTGGTAAAACTGTATTAATTCAAGAATTAATTCGAAATATTGCTACAGAACATGGCGGATTTTCTGTATTTGCTGGAGTTGGAGAAAGAACAAGAGAAGGAAATGATTTATATGCGGAAATGACAGAATCTGGAGTA
>CAYZYM010000047.1:0-7107 GCA_964482595.1 uncultured bacterium
TCACATAATAAACATTTATGGGCTCCATGGAAAATGGAGTATATCAAAAATAAAGATTCTTCCCAGAAACTTTTTTCTGAGAAAGCAAATGAAAGCGAAGATAGAGAAAATCTGATTCTTTATAGAGGAGAGTTTTGTTATATCATTATGAATTACTATCCATATAACAATGGACACCTAATGGTTGTTCCATATGATGAAGTCGATTCGATGGAACACTTAGAAGATGATTCATTAAGCGAAATTATGTCCCTTGTGAAAAAATCTATGACCATTTTAAAGGAAAATCTAAAATGCGAAGGATTTAATTTTGGTGCTAACATTGGAGAAGGATCTGGTGCATCTATACCAAAACATTTACACTTTCATGTTGTGCCTCGATGGAAATCTGATACTTCTTTTATGCCAGTGGTAGGGTCTACTAAAGTTGTCGCACAAGGGCTATATGACACTTATGATCAGTTAAAGCCATTTTTTGAAGGGATAAGTTGATGGATTTATTTTCTCATAGCTGGCTTCCTTTTTTATATCAATATAGTTTTGGCTTATTAATCTTTGGAGGTGGTTTATTTGCAATATTTCGTGCATATGGTAATGAAAAGTTTTGGCAAGAATATAAGATTTGGATACAAATATTAATTTGGGGATTTATTTATGTATCATCTATCCATTTGTTTATGACCGTATCTGCATTGAATGATATGCCTCAACTTTATTTAGTGATTCTTGCTCTTTATGTAGTCAATGTTGCGATTCTTATTAGAGGTGTTCGATGAATACTGCTATTCCAACAAGTGACTTATTCTGGGGCATATTAGCTTTTTATGTCTTTTTTGTATTAGGTGCTGGATTATTTTTTGCGCGTAATAATAAATCTACTGAAGACTTCTTTTTTGGAGGAAGACGATTTTCTTGGTGGATAATTGCCATGTCAATGTTAGCCACTGGAGTAGGATCACACAGTTTTGCTAAATATGCTTCTAAAGGATACCAATATGGATTTTCATCCACCATGACTTATATGAATGATTGGTTTTTTATGCCATTGTTGTTATTTGGATGGATTCCGATTATCTATTATATGAAGGTGAATTCTATTCCTGAGTATTTTGAACGGCGTTTTAATAGCACAGTAAGAAATCTATCAACATTTACTATGCTATTATATTTAATTGGATATATTGGAATCGGATTACTTGCTCTTGCTTCATTATTGGAACCAATATTAGGATGGGAAATTAATACCATTATTGTTGTTGTAGCTGTGATTTCTGGATTGTATGTGTCTTTAGGCGGTCAAACAGCAATTATTTTCACTGATTTAATTCAAGGGGTTGTCCTACTGTTTGCTGGCCTTTTATTATTTGGATTAGGAATTATTTATTTAGGTGGTTTAGATATATTTTGGAATAATTTATCAATCACAAATAAGCTCCCTTTAGCTGATTTTAATTCTCCTCCTGATTTTAATTTTGTTGGAATTTTCTGGCAAGATGGTGTGGTAGGATCAGTAGGGTTTGCTTTTATGAATCAAGCAGTGATTATGCGTTTTCTAGCAGCGCGTTCTGTAGTGCATGCTAGACGAGCAACCATGATGAATGTGTTGGTGTTTCTACCGCTTGGAACTCTTGCAGTGTCAAACTCTGGTTGGATAGCAAGAGCAATAACAAATACTTCACCAGATGTGATTGCAGAAACTGCAAATCCAAATGGAATTTTTACTATAGTCGCTGGTATTGTAGCGGGCTCTGAAGCAGTATTTGCATTTTTAGTAGCAGCAGTTGTTGCAGCATTAATGTCAAGTTTAGACTCACAAATTAATGCATCCACAGCTGTAGCGGTGAATGATGTTTATACACCATTAAGCAAAAATCCATCTGAAAAGACCAAATTACGCATTTCAATGTTTACTTCTTTATTTGTCACATTCATTGGTATACAAGCTGCATTTTTATTTAGCAAATATGGTACTATTTATGAAGCGCATGGTGCATTCCATAGTATTGTCACGCCGCCAATGGTTACCGTGATATTCTTAGGAATTTTCTGGCAACGTTTTTCTTCTAGAGCTGCAATCTTAACATTTGTTTTAGGTGCAATTTTTATTTATTTAGGAGTTTTATATCCAAAGCTATTTGTCCAACCTTTTTCTCATGGTATTGAATTTATTGAAGCAAAACCTTGGTCTTATATTAGGGCATTATATAATGTGGTTGCATGTGTAGCAATTGGTGTTGTAGTAACCTTGCTAACAAAACCGCCAAGCAATTATGATAAAATCAAAGGATTAACCCTTTGGACAATTAAAGATGGTCCAAAATATTTTAAAGGATCTGAGGTGAACAAGAATGCTGGTATTACTATCAAATTTTCTGGTTCAGAAATAGAAGTTTCAAACAAAGAAGATAATACAGTCTCTTTACCAAAAAAATATATGAACGAAATAAAAGGTGAAAAAAGAGATTTAATATACATTAGTGATCATAGATGGTACTTAGGTGGAATGAAATCAACACATGCTCGCTTAGGCGATGTATCAGAAAATAATAAAGTTGTTATATCTCAAGATGTGTTTGATCACGCACAATTTAATCTAGAAAAAGACATTATTATTGAACTTGAGGTGTAATATTGCTTGTTTTTTCAATAATATTATGAAAAATTCATTCCAATTCGATTCCGGAGTAGCTCAGTTGGTAGAGCGAGTGACTGTTAATCACCAGGTCGGGGGTTCGAGTCCCTCCTCCGGAGCTCAAAAAAAATCAAATTCATTAAATAAGGGGTAGTAATTAATGGAATTTCTCACACTTTGGGCTTTTTTAGGATTTTTATTCGCGGTGTATGCTGTTACAGCGAATGATAGTATTCAAACGTTAGGCACTTATATATCATCAAATCGTGATGATGTAAAATGGTATTGGATGTTTGCATATATGGGATCAATTTTTGTTTTCACTATGTTTCAAGGTTTTATGGATAATGATCCTGCATTTGGAAGATTAAATGAATTTCCAGAGATCACAATAAAATGGTATCATGCCATGGCACCTTTAGTATTAATTGTCCTAACAAGATTAAAGATTCCTGTATCTACCACATTTTTAGTCTTATCAGTTTTTGCTGCAGGAGTAGACGGCTTAATGGAAAAAATGCTTATGAAAAGTTTCTTAGGCTATGCAGTTTCGTTTGTTTTTGCTTTTGGTTCTTGGTATCTCATTACCAAGTATATCTTATATGAAGGAGAAAAAGGTAAAAATAAATATAATTTTACTTGGAGAGTATTTCAGTGGTTAACTACTGGTTGGTTATGGGCAACTTGGTTGAAACATGATATGGCAAATATTATGGTCTTTTTACCAAGATATGAATCAATCGGAGGTATTAATTTTCCATTTCTTGTAATGGGCGTAATGCTATTAGGTTTAGCATTTATGTTCTATGAAAGAGGCGGAAGAATCCAAGAAATTGTTCTTTCAAAAACAAACACAAGATATGTTCGTTCAGCAACTTTAATTGATTTAGTTTATTGTTTTGTTCTATATTATTTTAAAGAAATAAATGACTTACCAATGAGCACTACATTTGTTTTCATGGGTATGTTAGCAGGAAGAGAAATTGCTATCTGGTATGTTCATGGGTATGGAAGATTGACCTATACAGACAAAAAGATGAAAGGTATTTTCCCAATGCTCTATACAGACTTTGCTCGATTAATGTTAGGGTTAGCTATTAGTGTAACGCTTGCATATGGCATACAATGGTATAGCAATCTATAGATATGAATGTAAAAAATAAAATCGTATTAGTTACAGGCGCTGCCAAAGGGATTGGATTAGCTACAGTTAAACGCTTACTTAAAAAAGAGGCAAAAGTAATTCTTTGGGATTTCCAAGCAGATGATTTAGCAAACACTGTACAGTCTTTAAAAAATGAAGGACATGATGTTTTTTCTCAAGTATGTGATGTAACAAATAAGCAACAGGTTTATGCAAATGCAGATATCATTAGAAAAGAAGTAGGGGAAGTAGACATCTTAATTAATAATGCTGGTACTGTGTATACAGGATATATGCTAGACAGAACGGATGAAGAATTAGAAAATATGATCAATGTTAATTTTACATCTATGATTTATACTATTCGTGCTTTTCTTCCTTCTATGTTAGATAGAAATTTTGGACATGTTATTAACATTTCATCAGCATCTGCTCTTGTTGGCGCTCCTAAATTAGCAATATATGCTGCTACAAAATGGGGGGTAATGGGATTAACAGAATCATTGCGATTGGAAGCGATAAAAATGGGTAAAAAAGGAGTAAAATTTTCTTCAATCCACCCAAATTTTATTAAAAAAGGATTATTTAAAGGAACTAAACTAAACTTTCTTGGTAACATTTTAGCACCAGGTATCAAAGATCATGATGCAGTTGCTAAAGTTATTATGAATCGTGCAATTCGTCTTGGATTTCATTCTCCAAAAGTGCCTTGGGTGATGAACCAATTAACTTTACTTAGAGCTTTAATCCCTAGTTCACTTTTGGTTAAATTAGGGTCTTTGTATGGTGCAGACAATATGATGGATCAATATAAAGGATATGAAGATGGACGTTAGAAAAATTTTATTAATAATATTTTTGATTGCAGCGTGTAATCAGACTGATTCTAGTGAAGCTGTATCAACTGAAGATACATCTCTTGCTACATTTAAAGATTCTCTTAGTTATTCTATGGGAATTAATATAGGAAAAAATTTGCCAGCTTATGCTGATATTGATAAAGATTTAGTGCAAAAAGGACTAGATGATTTCTTTGAAAATAATGAACCATTATTAGATGCAGCTGAGAGGCAACAAATCTTAAGAGAATTTAATGTTTCAATAGCTGAATTTGAAAGAGATGAGATGAGAGCACAAGGGGAAGAACATCAACGATTATCAAGAGAAAATAAAATTGCAGGACAAGAATTTCTTGAGACAAATAAAAGCAAAGAAGGTGTTTTAGTAAGAAGAAGTAATCTTCAATTTAAAAAGATTGTAACAGGAACAGGATTAATTCCAGATTACAATGATGAAGTCTCAGTGCATTATAGTGGTTACCTTATTGATGGTCATAAATTCGATAGCAGTTATGATCGCGGTAATCCTGCTACGTTTCCAGTACAAGGAGTGATTCCTGGATGGACTGAAATATTGCAAATGATGCCTGTTGGTTCTAAATGGGAAGTATATATTCCATATAATTTAGCATATGGTGAAAAGGGAATACGAGGACAAGAAAGCGGCACATATGTTATTCCACCTTCAGCGACATTAATTTTTGAAATTGAATTGCTTGGAATTTCTAAGTAGATCTTATTTGTTATGAGATTTTACTCTACTTTTTATCTTAAAATAGTATCAATACTCATTGTAGTTTCTTTATTTTTTTCCTGTGAAAATGATAAAAAATTTATTGTGTCCAATGCTTTATTTTATACTGAATCTAAACTAGAATCAGCAATTGATAGTATTGGATTTCTTTTTAGAAAACATGTAATAATTGTTACAGGTAAAGATGCTAATCAACTGTACGTTTACAATGCGATGAATGGGGAACTACAAAAGACTATTAATCGCGAAAATGCATACCCTAATGGCGTTACAACAGTCAATGATGAACTTGTATTGATTACCGAAAGAGATATGCGCCATGTAGCTGTTTTTAATGCATCGATGGATTTTATTGGCACATTTGGTTCAGAGGTTTTACGTCAACCATATGGGATTACAAATTATAAACAGGAAGATGGTAGTTATAAAATTTTTGTCACTGATAGCTATGATTACAATCAACCTCATCAAGATCGAATTATATCATGGGAATTGGAATATGATGGAGACAAATTTTCTGTAAGCGAACATAGTGTGTTTGGTGAATATACTTTATATCAAGTAGAGAGTATTATGGTTGATAGTCATTATCGCCGTTTATTAGTTGCTGATGAAATGGAAGAACACTATAAGATAGCTGTGCTAGATTTAGATACAGGCGAACATATTAATTCTACATTAGAGGATTTTAATTTTACTGAAGATCCAGAGGGAATCGCTTTAGTATCCAAAGGAGATAATACAGGATATTGGATTTGCACTGAACAAAGCAAAGAAGATAATCGTTTTCATTTATTTGATAGAGAAAGTTTAGAATATATTGATTCGTTGTATTTAGAAGACATTGAATATACTGATGGAATTGCCACAGCTTATATGCATGGAAATTGGTATTTATATGCTTCTGATAATGATCATAGAGTCGGAGCATTTCTTCTGCCTGAAATCAATCATTGAGTATGTCTCAATCCCTCAACTATCTAACAAAGATTTTTTATTCTATAGGTCAAATTTCATTTGAAGTAAAGAATGGTCTCTTTCATTATTTCTTTATTTTATTTTTTAGCACTGCTATGGGCTTGTCAGGCACTCTTGTTGGGGCAGCAGTATTGATTGCTCTTATTGTTGATGCTATCACAGATCCAATTATGGGTGGAATCTCAGATGAATGGCGTTCTAAGCTTTGGGGTCGTAGACATTTATTTATGTTATTGAGTGCTATTCCTACTGGTTTAGGATTATGGTTTATATTTTCACCGCCACTTTCGCTAAGCAATACAAATTTATTTATATGGATGCTTGGATTTACAATTTTAGTTCGTTTGGGATTAACGTTGTTCTATGTTCCTTATTTAGCATTAAATGCAGAGCTTACTGAATCATATGATGAACGTACTCAGATTTCATCATTACGTACAATATTTGGCGAATTATTTAAGATTTTTCTTATAGCTTTATTCTTTACAGTTTTTCTTGTTGATCCAAACCCAGAAATTGATGGTCGTCTGAACCCTACTGCATACTCACAAATGGGTCAGATTAGTGCAATTTGTGCTATTGTTGCTATATTCATTAGCACGTTAGGAACTTTTAATCAAGTTCCAAGATTGGAAAGCAAAACTCAATCTTCTAAATCAGTAAAATGGTGGAAAGGATATGCAGAAATTATCAGTGCATTACAAATCAAAGCATTTAGAACGCTATGTCTAGGGTTTATCTTTTTCACTGTCATGGCTGG
>CAYZYM010000048.1:0-3109 GCA_964482595.1 uncultured bacterium
CCTTTTCAAAATGGAAGAGAAGTATTTAAAAATGCTGTAGTACGCATGCCTGAATCAATTAATGTTGCACTCAAACATAATAATCTATCAATAGAAGACGTTAGTTTGGTCATTGCACATCAAGCGAATTATCGTATTTTAGAAACAGTAGCTAAGCGTATGGATATCTCAATCGATAAAATGTATATTAATATTCATAAGTATGGCAATACTACAGCTGGTACTATTCCGATTGCAATGTGTGAAGCTTTAGAGGAAGGTAAAATTAAGAAAGGCGATATTATTGTTCTAACTGCATTTGGCGCTGGATATACTTGGGCGTCATCTATTATTCGTTGGTAAATCATGGAAATGTTCAATCAATTAAGAGAGTTCGTTACAAAAAATCAATTTCCAATCTTGATTTTTTTTGGTCTTTCAGTATTAATATCAATCATATTTCCAACTGGCTTTTCAATACGTTATTCTTATCAGTTGGATGATATTGCACGTGAACCTATTATTGCCCCTTTTGATTTTGGTATTTTAAAAACAGAACAAAAATTGAACAGTGATTTATCTGAAGCAAAAAAATCTGTTTCTTATAGCTTTACAAGAAATCAAGATGTAGTTGATAATCAATTAGTTGCACTAGATACTTTTTTCATTTACATCAATGATGTCCGCAATTCTTATTATCAATATATCTCATCTCAAGATTCTCTTTATAAATATCGTTATGAACCAGAGTTTGAATCATTTCAGAATAATTTTATTGCAGACAGTACAACCTATAATGCTTTATATAATGAATTTTTAAATCGTTATTCATATCAAGTGGATAAAAATGAATGGGGAAAACTAATTGGAATTACAGGAGATATTGTTGTTAATCCAACAGACCTAGACCAACTAAAAACTAATATTAAACAAATTTGTTTAAATCGTTGGGCTGAAGGAATTTTAGATATACCGTTATTAGACGTTATAAGTGAAGAAATTAGTATCATACAAGGGGGAGGATTAATTATTAGCGCTGTTAGTAATTATAATGACGTTGAAGGTGCTTGGAGAAAAAATAAAGAAGAAATCAATTCATTCTATAACGATGAAACTGGCATAGAAACAATTCTTGGTTATGAATTGGTAAATGAATTCATTAAGCCAAATATTATTTTTGATAAAGAGTTAACAGAAAAAAATCAAAAAGAACAATTAGATAGGGTGTCTAGATTTCAAGGGACAGTCCTTGGAAATGAATTGATTGTTGATGCCAATAATCGTATTACAGAATCCGTTCTTTTAAAATTAAAGTCATTACAATTTGAATATGAACGTCGTCTAGGCTATGAAAAAGCAACTGATAAATTAAGAGAATACTTAGGAGCGTATCTTATAGTATCTATCCTCTTATTTTTACTCTTTTCTTTTATACATATTTATCGCAGAAACTATTTTAAAGATTATAAAATGCTATTTTTAATTAGCATTGTCGTATATGGATTAATGTTAATTGCCTGGATGATAATGAATTATCAAGCTAGTGCTTATTTTATACCTATAGCGATTGCATCTATGTTATTCACAGTGCTACTAGATGCATCTGTATCTATGTTGATTTCTATTGTATTAATTTTGCTTACATCATTATTGATTGGAAATAATCTTGATTTTGCCATTATGCAGTTTTTTGTGGTATTTGTTTCTATTTACAGTGTAAGAAGACTCAGAAAGCGTCGACAAATTATTACTACTATGTTCGCATTGCTTTTTTCTGCAGTGTTTGTATTTTTTTCCATTATGCTATTTAAAGGAATTGATTTTTTAGATTATAACTATTCTGAAATTGGATTTTTTGCTCTTACCAGTTTTCTGTCTCCAATTTTATCTTTTGGTCTTGTGCCTTTATTTGAATCTTTTTTTGGAATTACAACAGATTATAGCTTGATTGAACTGCTTGATTATGATCAACCATTACAAAAACGATTAATTGAAGAAGCCACTGGAACACATACACATAGTATTAAAGTTGGCACTTTAGCTGAATCATCTGCTAATGCTGTTGGAGCAAGAGCATTGTTATGTCGCGTTGGAGCCTATTATCATGATATAGGCAAGCTAGAGAAGCCTGAATATTATGCTGAAAATCAACAAGGTGAAAATAAACATGATTCTATTACTCCAAATATGAGCGCTAAAATATTAAAACAACATGTTGCTGACGGATTAGCTCTTGCTGATGAATATGGATTACCTTCAATTGTAAAAGATTTTATTGCGACACATCATGGTACAAAAAGAATGGAATATTTCTATCAAAAAGCACTCAATGAATCTCCAAATCAAAGCGATATAGATGAATCTAGATTTAGATATAATGGTCCAAAACCTACAACTAAAGAAACAGCTATTGTAATGATTGCTGAAGCCATTGAAGCACAAGCAAATTCATTTAAAAACCCAAGCGTTGAAAAATTTGATGCTATGATTGAAAAATCAATAAAAGACTTGCTACAAGATGGACAACTTGATCAATGTCCTCTTACATTAGATGATTTAAGAAAAATCAAAGGCTCTGTTAATGGTAAAGACGGGTTAATACCTGTATTATCAGGCTTGTATCATTCTAGGCCAGAGTATCCATCTAAGAAAAATGATGATTAATATTCAGGTAAATAATCTTTATAAAGATTTTTCATTTAAGTCATCATCTATAAAAAAAATCTCTAAAAAAGTTCTAACTGATTCTAGCTATAACAAAGTTGATTTAAATTTTATTTTTTGCGATGATTTAAAATTAAATGCATTAAAAATTGAATATTTCAATGAAGATGTCTTAACAGATGTTCTAACTTTTCCACTGAGAAATGATACAGCCCTAGAAGCAGAAGTATATATTAGCATTGATAGAGCAATTGATAATAGCGAAGAAAATAATGTGGACTTTCATAGTGAAATTATAAGATTAATTGTGCATTCTCTATTGCATCTTTTAGGTTATAACGACGACAACAAAGAACGCAAAAAAGAAATGTTTTTAAAACAAGAGAATTATGTAGCTCAGCTTTCAACTATTAAAATACTATGAGTGATATTGATCAAAAATTAAATGATTTAATAGATATAGTAA
>CAYZYM010000049.1:0-2450 GCA_964482595.1 uncultured bacterium
AATTTATCTTTTGTTACAAAATGATAATGTACTCCATCAATTTCATACTCTCTCTGTTCTCTGGTCGTATGAGAAACAGAGATGTTAATAGAAAGATCTCGAGATAAAAGCTCTAATAAAGTCGTTTTACCTGAACCTGAAGACCCTGATATTGTAAAAAGAAGATTCATAATATATTGTTTATTTGTTCTCTTAATTTTTCTGCTTGAATTTTGAGACTAATTGCATACTTAGCAATTTTTTTATTTAAAAATTTTGATAAAATTGTATTTGATTCTCTATTAATTTCTTGAAGTATAAAATTAATCTTTTTTCCAGAAAGCTCTTTAGAATTAATAGACAATTCTATCTGTTTAAAATGACTTTTTGTTCTATCTATCTCTTCAATAATATTAATTTTTTCTATTTCCTCAATTTTTGATTCATTATTTGAATTTTTTTTGGATAATCTATTAATCTCTTTTAAATGAGTAGATTCAATAGTTTTTAAATCTTTTTTAGCAATTTTAATATATTTTACAAATTCTTTTTGAATATCATTTCCTTCTTTTTTTCTCATTGAAATCACTTGCTTTGTGGCCATTTTAACAGCTCTAAGAATCTTGTTATCAAAACTTATATTTGATGTAGAAAATCTAATTAAATCATTGTTAGATAATAGATTATTATATTCCAACTCTATATCATATTGCCTTTCTATTTCTTTATAAGCTTCAAGAAGGCTTTTTATCTTATGATTATTAATTTTGAACTGATTCTTTGAATCGATTTTAATACTTAAGGTTATAGAACCCCTTTTTAAATGATCTTTCAAAAACTTTCTAATTTTATATTCTGTATCACTAGAAAGATCAAAGTATCTTGTTTGTAACTCAAAATATCTAGAATTAAATGATCTGATCTCCACATCAATGGAGATAGATTTGTCTTCATAATGACCAAGACCAAAACCTGTCATACTAACTAGCATTATTTTTTAGTAATCCTTTATTTCTTTTCAGCTAATCTTGCTGCTTTTCCAGAAAGATTTCTTAGATAGTATAATTTAGCTCTTCTAACCTTGTTAACCTTGTTAACTTTTATAGAAGCTATACTAGGAGAATGAAGTGGAAAAATTCTCTCAACACCAACACCGTTAGAAATCTTTCTTACAGTAATTGTTTCACTTATTCCAGAACCTTTTCTTGCAATAACAGTTCCTTTAAAAAGCTGTTGACGAACTTTCTTTCCTTCTTTTACATTTACCTTCACTGATAATGTATCACCAGGTTTAAAACTTGGAATTGTATTTGTATTTTCGTTACTCATTTCTTTTTTTCTTTATACTTTTTCCAAAGATCGGGTCTTTTACTTTTTGTATCCTCAATCTTTTTATTGTTTCTCCAATCCTCAATTGATTTATGATTGCCTGACAATAGAACATCTGGCACCTTTAATCCATCAATTTCATTTGGTCGCGTAAAATAAGGAGCATCAAGTAAATCGTCAACAAAAGAATCCGTCATTGCTGAATTTAAATCATTGAGAACTCCTGGCACTAATCTGACTATAGAATCAAATATAATCATAGAGGAAAGCTCTCCATTTGAAATAATATAATCACCTATAGATATTTCCAAATCAACATATTTATCGATCACTCTTTGATCTATTCCTTTATAATGGCCACATATAAAAATCAACGAACTCTCTTTGCTCAAAGATTCTGAAGCAGAATGATCTAAAACTTTACCTTTAGGAGAAGGAAAAATTATCTTTGGATCGTCAGAACATTTTTTAATGCAATAATCTATAGCTTTAAATAACGGTTCGGCCATCATTACCATACCACTCCCACCGCCATAGGGTTCATCATCAATTTTTTTATATTCGTTATCTGAAAAATCTCTAAGATTGATAATGTTAACATCAATCAATTTTTTCTTTATACCTTGATTGGATATATTATTTTCAATCAGAATTTTGATTGATTCTGGAAAAGGAGTAATAAAATAAATATTCATTTCTATTCAACAACATCAAGTCTTGCTTTTTTGCCGCCTTTTTTTGCATTAACAGCAAACAATACAGTTCTAATGGCAGAAATATTTCTTCCGCTTTTACCAATAACTTTTCCAAAATCATCTTTTGCGACTTTTAATTCAAGAATTATTTGATTATCGGTTTCAACTTCTTTGATTTCGACTTCTTCAGGACTGTCTACTAATTCAATAACAATAGATTTAATAAGATCAACTAGTTCCACCTATACCTCCTTGTAAGATATCAAATCTTAAGATTTTTCTTCAGCTGGAGCTTCTTCTACAGGTTCTTCTGCAGGTGCTTCTTCAGCTGGAGCTTCTTCTTCTGCTGGAGCTTCTTCTACAATTTCTTTAGAAGCTTTTTCTTGTTTCTTTTTAGCTTTTCTTTCAATTCTTGATTATTTTCTATCTTCTACAATATTATATCTA
>CAYZYM010000050.1:0-7428 GCA_964482595.1 uncultured bacterium
CTGACTCATTTTATCAAGAAATTCTTGATTTGTTTTTGATCTTCTCATTCTTTCTTGCATAAAAGTCATTGCTTGTTCGGTGGTCATTTCTCCTAACATTTTTCTTAAAATAAACATTCTAGAAAGTTGTTGCTCTGACAATAAGAGTTCTTCTTTTCTAGTTCCAGATTTAATAATGTTAAAAGAAGGATAAATTCTTCTGTCACTTAGTTCTCTATCCAATACTAACTCCATATTACCTGTTCCTTTAAACTCCTCAAAAATTACTGCATCCATCTTGCTTCCTGTATCAATTAATGCTGTTGCAATAATAGTTAAGCTTCCGCCTTCTTCAGTATTTCTTGCAGCGCCGAAAAATTTCTTTGGATTTCTTAGCGCATTAGAATCAACTCCCCCTGAAAGAATCTTGCCACTATGTGCAGTAACCGCGTTGTGTGCTCTCCCAAGACGAGTTAGACTGTCTAAGAGAATTACAACGTCCTTTCCACACTCAACAAGTCGCTGTGCTTTCTTTAGTGCCATGTTTGATACTTGAACATGTCTTTCTGGGCCTTCATCAAAGGTTGAACTAACAACATCAGCATCAACGCTTCGTTTCATGTCTGTTACTTCTTCCGGGCGTTCATCAATTAGTAATATTATTAAAACCGTTTCAGGATGGTTGCGCCTAATTGCATTAGCAATTTTAGATAGTAAAATTGTTTTACCGGTTTTTGGTTGAGCAACAATTAATCCTCTTTGTCCTTTCCCAATAGGAGAAATAAGATCCATGATTCTCATAGACATATCGCTAGTATTTGAAAGGTTAAATTTTTCATTAGGGTGTAAAGGGGTATATCGTTCAAACGGAGTTTGTTTTCTTATATCATCTGGATTTAATCCATTAACCTTTAATAGCTGTAATAAAGCATGAAACCTTTCTTTTGATTTAGGTGCACGAGTTGTTCCTGTAACAAAGTGTCCAGTTTTTAGTTTAAATCTTTTAATTTGCGACGGACTTACATAAATATCTTCCGGACCTGGCAGATAATTATCATTTACACTTCTTAAAAAACCATACCCGTCTGGCAATATCTCTAATACTCCACCAGCAGTACCGTCGTCCGTTTTTTTATTGTCTTGTCTTTTGTCGGTATCATTATTGTTTGCGCTCTGATTATTTTTCATAATCTCTGCAATCAACTCATCTTTAGAAAAAGATGTTATTTTTTCAATACCCATTGTTTTTGCAATCTCTCGCAGATCGCTTACTTTTTTTTCTTTTAATTCGTCTAATTTCATTGACTCCTCATAGTTGTGAAAATATTTTTAGGGGGAAATAACCTCGAAAATCCAAATTACACTATATTGCCCCATTGTCAAAGGAAAAATCAAAAAACTTATATAATTGATTAGCAATATAGTGGCTACCAAAAACTACTTTTGGTCCATTATGCTCTATTGATTGCAATTCGCAGAGTGCATTCTCAAGGTTATTAATAAATCTAAATTTCTTAAGGCTAGGGTTAGATAAAATGTCGTCTTCTTGCAAAATATCTTTTGAATCAATTGTAGAGATGATCAATTTTTCAAATCTATTTTTTAAAAGCATTAAAAAATTATTGGTTATTTTATCATTTTTTAAAACCAACAAACCAACTGGTTTTACATTATAAATATTGGACAAATCTGTGGTTAACTTATCCACTGCGCTTGCATTATGAGCAACATCATAAAAAAAATCTTTTTCCATTAATTGCATCCTTCCTGGCCACGCCCACTTCTTGAGTGCAGATTTTATATCTGATATTTCAATTTTATTAAAATGTTTTTTACATGTTTCAATTGCCAGAACAGCATTGTCTCTTTGATAAGATCCAGCTTGTGGAATATAAAATTCATTGTCGTCGTATAAAAAAACAAGGGAATTAGAAGTGTGTTTTATAATCTCTGACTTATTGATATCAATTTTTTTCAGTTCACAGTTTTTATCCTTAGCGCAACGTTCAATAACTTCAATTACTTCTTTGTTTAAATTTGCTGTTAGAGCTGGAATTCCTTTTTTAAAAATTCCACACTTTTCGGATGTAATTAAATCAATGGATTCACCTAAAATATGAGTATGATCATAATCAATTTCTGTAATAATTGTTTGAATAGGAAGAATAACATTTGTGGAATCCAGCCGTCCTCCTAATCCTGTTTCAATAATTGCAATATCTACATTATGATTAGCAAAATAAGAAAAGGCAAGGGCAGTGGTCGCTTCAAAAAAAGTGATCGAGCTTTCTTCAATAGTTTTCTTGTGATATTTTACAAAATTAATGATGTCGTCATCTGAAATTGGGTTGCCATTAATTCGAATTCGCTCATTAAATCTAACTAGGTGTGGAGAAGTATATAGCCCAACCCTTAAACCTTGTTCTTGTAAAATCTTTGCTATCAAAGAAGCTGTAGATCCCTTGCCGTTTGTGCCTGCTAGGTGTATGGTTTTGATTTTTTGATGTGGATTATCACATGTCTTTAAAAATGATTTGATATTTGTTAATCCAAGCTTAATTCCTCGATTATGAAGTTGATATAAAAATTCTAATGTTGGATTAATCATTGAAGGATTTCTGATATTTGAGTACAGCATAATAGATTGATGTGGCTAACATATCACGATAACTAGAGCTATTTAATTTTTTTTCTTCATTAGGGTTTGAAATAAATCCAAGCTCCACTAGAACATTTGGCATTGATGCGCCCATTAATACATAAAAACCTGCTTGCTTTACACCTCTATTCTTGCTTTGAATCCTTTTTCCCATCTCTTCTTGAACTAAGGCAGCAAATTGTTCGCTTAAATTAGCAAAAGCAGCTTGTGACATAGTCGCTTGAATAAGGGCTTCATCCGTTAATTTTGTAGCACCACCATCTTCGAGCTCTAGCACTGCATTTTCTCTGGCAGCTACCCTTATAGCTTCTTCATTTTTATTTATCCCAATCAAAAATGTTTCAAATCCACTTGCTCTTCTATCCTCAGCAGCATTTGTATGTATACTGATAAACAAATCTCCTTTATTAGCGTTTGCAAATTTTGTTCTATCTTGCAATCGAACAAAAATGTCTTCTTCCCTTGTTAAAATAACTTTTGTTTTTGAGTTTCTTTCAATCTTTTTTGCTAACCTCTTTGAAACATCAAGTGCTATATCTTTTTCTTTAGTGCCTCTATAGCCAATAGCTCCTGGATCTTTTCCACCATGCCCTGGATCAATAATGATTGTATCAAATTTCCACTTTTTCTTTTCTTTTTTTAAATCGACTGAGCTCGTTAATGAATTTTTAACTCCTAAACTATTTTTAATAGATAATGAATTATAATTTATAGAATATTGAGATCCTGTTTGTTTGTTTAAAAGGTCTAAGAAGTCATCAAGCGGGGCATAAAAAGTCCCTTTTTTATAAATAATATTATTTGTTAATTGATATGGTTTGTCATTAATAATAACAAAGGCAATATTTGCAGTAACCTTAATTTTATCATCCCCTAAAGAAAAAACAATTTTTTGAAGATCTTTATTAATAAAATTTTTCTTTAATAACACGTTAGAGAAATCATTTAATGAAAAGTAATATCGATTTTCTTGAATATAGCCTACTGTTCCTATAACAGAATTATTAGAATCAATAATTTTAATTTCTTGTTGAACATTTCCAAAAGACCAAGAAAATAATAAAAGGCAGTAATATAGATATATAAAAAATTTCACTAAGCGAAATTATTATAAAATAAGACTAAAAGGGCCCAAAAAATGAGCCCTTTTATTTTTAACAAAAATTGTGGTTAAAAAATACTAATTATTTTTTCATCCACATTGCAACAACAGCAATAGTGATTAGGCCAGCAAGCCCATTATCACCAATTGTTCCCATTGCAGCACCAATGTTACCAATAACACCAAACACGTCATTATAAAGAATACCAATAACAACGCCAGCAACTAGCAAGTGAATAGCTAGATCTGTTAGTGTTGATAGAACACCAGTAATCATTTTTATAGCTTTATCCATTATGTTTCTCCTTAAACTTTAAACTTTTTTATATCATCGTTTTATATAGGGGCCCAATAAAGAGCCCCTACATCTTACGACTAATGCATTAATCTAAACTTATAACCAAGACAAGAAAACTACTAAAACTAGCAGTCCTGTAAGGCCGTTGTCAGTAAATGCACTAACTAAATCAGCGATGCCGCCTAGTGGATCCATTCCAGTACTGAATAGTACGTTTGCAAACACAAAAAAGATGATTGCAGCTTTCACTACTCCTGTTAATCCACTTAAAGCACCACTTATCATTGAATCCCATGAAGCCATGTTATTCCTCCTTGATTAGTTAACGTAAAAAAGAGACAAAATCCCCGAAAACCTCGTGAGTTTCTGACTCTTTTCTCTTAATCATGTCAATATGATTTTCTTTGTTTAAAACTTTCATATTTACATATTTTTACAATAATAATCCCTATTTTCGCACAAAATCAACCTTTTTATGAAATCTTTTACAGAATAAAAAAATAGGATTAAATTAAAATATGATGAAAAACCAACCAATAATACAAAAATTACAGGCCCGACAAATCCTAGATTCACGAGGAAACCCTACTGTTGAAGTAGAAGTTAATCTTGGGGAACATTGCGGCAGAGCTGCTGTTCCTTCTGGTGCTTCAACTGGACAATTTGAAGCGCTTGAATTAAGAGACGGTGATACAGAATTCCATGGGAAAAGTGTTAATAAAGCAATTAACAATGTTCTTAATGTGCTACAACCAGCATTAACTGGTCAGGCTTGTGATCAGCAAGAAACTATCGATAAACTTTTGTTGGAGGTTGATGGCACAGAAAACAAAAGTAATTGTGGTGCAAATGCTATATTGGGCGTTTCTATGGCTTGTGCGGTTGCTGCAGCTAAGTTTCATGGACTTCCTCTTTACTGTTATCTAAACAAAGAAAGCTCAATAATGCCTGTTCCAATGATTAATGTATTAAATGGAGGAATGCATGCAGATCAAGGGGCTGATATACAAGAAATAATGCTGTTCCCTTCTGGAGCAAATTCTTTTTCTGATGCAATCCGAATGGGTGCAGAAATTTTTCATACATTGAAAAAAGAATTAAAGAAAAAAGGTTTGAATACAGCAGTAGGAGATGAAGGCGGATTTGCACCTGGGCTCAAATCCAACGAACATGCTATTGAGCTATTGTTAGAATCGATCAACAAAAGTGGTTACAGTGCTGGTAAAAATGTGTTTATTGCACTAGATGTTGCTGCGTCAAGTTTCTACAAAGAAGGGAAGTATCACTTAAATTTAGAAAACAAAATTTTAGACGATGAACAAATGATTAATTTTTATGAAAACCTTATCAATCAATATCCAATTGTTTCAATTGAAGACGGATTAGATGAAAATGATTGGAACGGATGGGGGAAAATGACTAATGCATTAGGTGGCTCTATTCAAATTGTTGGGGATGACTTAACAGTAACCAATCCAAAAAAATTATTACATGCCGTTGAGCAAAATGCTATGAATAGCATATTAATCAAACTCAACCAAATTGGCACGGTCTCTGAAACGATTGAAACTATCCGCTTGGCCAAAGAAAACGGTTATGATTATATAATATCCCACAGATCAGGCGAAACTGAAGACACTTTTATTGCAGACTTATCAGTTGCAATGAATGGTGGCCAAATAAAAACAGGATCTGTCTGTAGAACCGATCGCACCAGCAAGTATAATCAACTATTAAGAATAGAAGAAAATTTATCCTCTAAAACTTTTGGTAAAAATTTCTCATTTATTAAATGAAAAAAAAGTTGCCACAACTAACAAGCGTTCTATTAATAGCAGTCTTAAGCGGTTGTATAGTCCTATTATTTTTTAGCGATCGAGGTTTGGTGAGTTTGTGGGAGCTGAAAAAAGAAAAATCTGATATTCAACAAGAAATAAATTCCTTGCGTAAAGAAATTGCCAACCTTAAACGAGAATCAGAAAAATTAGAATTTGATCAAGATTATATCGAAAAAATCGCCCGCGAAAAACTAAAGATGGCAAAACCTGGAGAAAAAGTTTTTAAAATTGAGTGATTTTATTTAAACACTTCTCTGGCAACACTAAAAGATTTCAAATCTGGAAAATGATATTTAATTAAATCAGAAATAAAGCTAGAAATGGTTTTTTTATTATAGTTAAAACTAGTTTTGGAATTTTTATCTCTAAGAAAATTTGATTCATAAATTTCGTTAATATGGTCCAGCAGCTTTGCTTCATTGGATAAGTGTCTTTTCACTATTGGGTGATCTTTTGCTCCTACAATGTCATAGCCAATATTCTTTAACAAGTGTAATACAAAAAAGTAAAAGGCGTCGTTATGATTATTATTTTCCGAATCAAAATAGGACAATACATCTTTTAATAAATAGTAGGTATTCTCATCTTTATCACCATCATCAAACCCTTTATCTATAATTTCAATAATTGCTAAGGAAAGAACAGTTTTTTTTAAATCTACGCTAATGCTATCCCAATTATTCAAAATTTTAGAATCATAAATTGGTTGTAACTGTCTTTTGCTGCTATGGACATAATTAACTTGGATCTCATTTAATTGTTGATAAATTGACTTTAAAGGGGACTTTTGTCGCATGGCAGCTTTAACAACATAGGAATTCTTTCCTTTTTCTAATGTAAATAGTCGGGCAATAATGCTTGATTCTTTAAATAGGGTTGTTTTTAAAACAATTGCAGGGGTAGATATCTTCATTCCGGCGCTTTTATTTTACCCCAACCCTTATGAGTAAGGCTACCAAAATAAAGCTCATCACCATACTGTTTAACGCTTGTTATGGGCGAGTAAGCATCGTTTGCACCATATTGAAGGTTGTGTAAAATTTGTCCATCCCCATCAATTCCCAAAGCAAACGCATAAGGTTCTGGCTGGGGCTGTAAAAACTCTGGTAATCGTAAAGCCAATTTTCTAAGAAAAGGTTTATCTGCTGTTTGATCAATAAAGTCATTTCTAACTGTAAAAAGTGCCACCCAATAGACTCCTTTTCCGTTTGAAGAAATATTATCTGGAAAACCAGGTAAGTTTTCAATAATAATTTCTGATGTGCCGGCTTTTTCTCCTTTAAGCCAATATTTTTGTATTCGATACATAAATGTTTCATTAAACAAAACAAAAGAATCGTCAGGGCTTACAGCAACTCCATTCGCAAAATATAAATCATCAAGTAGCGTGGTTGTAAGTTTGGTTTTAGGGTCATAAACCAATAGCCTCCCATTTGGAGTATGTTCCATCACTTCAATTCTATCTTCTCCATATCCAAATTTATCTGAAGCATCAGAAAAATAAATTTTTCCATCACTTGCAATATCTAAGTCGTCTGTAAATCCTAGCGGA